>NZ_JBAQPS010000157.1:0-5139 GCF_049305995.1 Sulfuricurvum sp. | reverse complement strand
CACTTAGTGGGTCTCGACCAGGTTCCAGAGATGCGTCTGGTGAGTTTTGTGCGTCAGGTATGAGCACAAATTCTGGTGAGCCTTGTGGGTCAGGTATGAACACAAGTTCTGGTTCTGGTGCGTCTTCAAAAATTTCTTCTTCTGGTTCCGGATTTACGGGCTCGGGAATTTCCGGAATAATTTCCGGGGCATCCGGAAGAAGGTAGTCAAATTGTTGGTGCACCACGATGGGTACAGGCACTCCCGGAGGGTGATTGAGAAGTTGTTCATACACAGCTGGGTCGAATGCGAACCCAGGATCACCTGTGAGTATTAAATTTCGTGCACTTGGAGATAATTTCTTTAAAAAGTTGCGCCGTTTATTAGCGGCAATTGTTTTATCGTCTTTAAATAAATTATATTGATCCACAACACTGTTTTTGTGAGTAAAATAATTAAATTGTTTTTGTTTATTCACTGCACTTTTTAAAGTATTTAATTGTTGCACCAATTGATTTCGTTTTGTGAGTAATGAAATATTGTTTATGTTTTTCAAAATTTGTTGACTTATAGCCCAAGTGTTTAAAACTTTAACCAAGTTCACTTGAGCGTCGTTTGATAACTGAGCTCTTTCAGCTAGTCTACCTTGAGCTCGCGTTAATCGTTGGCCCTCCCTCAAGTTTTGAGAGGCAGGGATAATATTTTCCATTTGCACTTGAGTTCTCTTGACACTTTGTCCATTAGTTTGATGCGACATGGAAGGAGGGCTAATGATTTGTGGGGAAGGAGAATTCGAGATAATTGCTTTTCTCGGTCTCCCTCTCTGTCTTGGTGCGTTTCCTGCGCTTTGGCCTATAATGATATTTGGCACAGGAGGGGCAAGAATGTTGTTATTTGGCGTAAACAACTCCTCCCCCCGTGGCGGTTCTATCAAAAGATAATCAAAATTTTCTTCCCTTGTTGTTTGTTCATTTTGGGGTTGTTGAAAATTGATATCTTTTTCTGCCGGTCTCGTTTGAGCTTGTTTAAACTTATTTTCAAAAATAATTTCTTTATTTTTCAAATGCGGAGTTTCGTCTTCAGGAATGGAAACTTTTCTGGTTTGAATACCATCTTTAACTAAATATGGTTTAAGTCTATTCACATTCACTCTATGATGTCTATTATTTTTGAAAACGTCCACTACTCCATTGTCAAACACTCGAGTTATAGGAAATGGGCCTTCCCAATTTGGCGCTAATTTCCTATTTTTGCCTAAAAAGTTCCTCACATCTAGCCATACTAATTGTCCTTTAATATATTTGTGTTGTTCACTTTGGCTATTGTGATAGGTTTGCGCTTTTTGTGTGGCCTTCAGATTTTCTTCAGTGGCCACCTGCCTACATAATTGAAGTCGATGAATATGGTCTTGTGCTTCATTTTCTCCATAAAATCTCCTTATGTCAGGTGCAGGAAAGTTTGGCAGTCTGGCATCCAGGCCATACGTGAGAAAATACGGCGTTGCTTTAATCGATCGGTGAAGCGAGGTGTTATAAGAAAACATGAGAGGAGGGAGATAAAGTTCCCAATCCAAGGTGTTTTGATTAACCACCATGCTTAAATATTTAGCAATCGTTTTATTAGCAACTTCAGCTTGTGCATTGCATTGCGGATGATAGGGAGATGTGATGCTGTGTTCGACTTTTAATATTTTAAATAATTCTTTGTTTAAATTATTTGCAAATTCTTTTCCACCATCTGTCACAAATTCTAGTGGTGTGCCGTATCTACATATCCATCGGTTGAACACGGCGCTGGCCACTGTGGTGGCCTCTTTGTTAGGGAGGGCCACCATTTCACAATATTTCGTAAATGCGTCAGTAAAACACATTACATATTTCTTTCCCGAATCTGATGTCTTTAAAGGGCCAAATAAGTCCATGTGGACCCTTTGATTCGGTGTTGAACATTGTGGCAGTGGTGACAGAAAATGCGGTTTCGGCCGGTCATCTTTTCTGTGGCTTTGGCAGTTTACACAGCTTTGAATGTGTGCTGTTATTTCTGCTTCCATACTTGGCCAATAATATGATTCTAAAATTCTTTCTTTAGTTTTTGTTATGCCATTGTGTCCCGTTAATAGAGTTCCATGGGCTTCTTTCACTAATTGTTCAGTTAATGATACAGGGACCACTAGCACTGTGCGGGAAGGAAAATCGTTTCTTTTTAATCTCCTCCACAAAATATCTTTTTCAATGAAGCATTCTTTTGCGATTTTCTCCACAAACGTTTGCTTATTTTTCTCGATAGGTAAAATGCCATTTTTCAGATAATTAATCACTGCCGCACAAAAAGCGTCCTGTTTTTGTAAGTTCGGCAAATCTGGCATAAATAAATCGATTTCACACAAAACGTTTCTAGACAAAAAATCGGCTGGCATTTCACTACCTTTTTTATATTTGATTTCGAAATCAAATTCATTCATAGCTTCTTGAAGTCTGTTTAATGTTTTTGTATGCACTTTTCCTAATTTTTCCAATGGTCTATGGTCAGTGAAAAGAGTAAAGTGTTTTCCTCTTAAATAGGTGTCGAAGTGGCCCATGGCCCAAACTGCCGACATCATTTCGGCCAGATAGGGAGTGTAGTTCTTTTCATGTGTTTGAAGTCCTCGGCTGGCATAGGCGATGACATGAAAATTTCCTCCTTTGTCTTGTTGGCATAAGATGGCCCCAAAACCACCCTCAAACCCCTCCCCCCCTGTGGAGGCGTCAACTATGAGTGAATAGGGCCTATCTTTCCTGGGGTAAGAAACTATTGGTTCTGAAATTAGTGCAGAACGTAGTTCGAAAAATCCGTCCCTTGCTTCTTTGGGTAACTCCCCCCCTCTCCAACCAGTGTCTTTTCTAGTAAGTTGGTTTAAAGGGGCACTGATTTGTGCGAAATTACGAACATGTGACCTAAAAAAATTACACAGACCTAAAAATTGGCGAATTTGTGTGACAGTAGTAGGGGGCTTAGCTTCCCTAACTACTTTTAGTTTGTCAATTCCAGGCAGTATGCCTTGGGGGGTCAGTCTAAAGCCAAGGTAAGAAACATTTGTTGACCCAAATTCGCATTTTTTCAAATTTAACTTTAAATTAACGTTTCTAAGTCTGTGAAATAATTCATTTAAATCTTTTCTGTGTTGGTCATGAGTGTGAGCGTGAGCCAAGAGATCATCGATATAGACTATGATCCTGTCCATGTCCTTAACTGTTAGCTCTGCCATTCTTTGGAAAGATCCAGGCCCACCTTTTAGGCCCATGCTTAAAACTTTAAAAGCAAACTGACCTAAGCCAGGGCACGTAAAAGCTGTATATGGTCTAGATTTTTCCTCAAGTGGCAGCTGCCAAAAACCAGAAGTTAAGTCCATGGTGCTAAAAATTGTTGACCCAGCCCTGCCGATGTCCCCTATGCACTCGCTCACATCTTTCATGGAATATTTGTCATCCATGCTATTGTCATTTAATGCTCGATAATCTAACACAAATCTGTGGGACCCATCCTTTTTGGGAACCACAAAAATTGGAGAATTATAACGGCTGTTTGTGGGTTCAATTACACCTATTTTTAGCCATTCTTTAATTTGATCAACTAAATTATCTCTGTGACTTTCAGGAATTTTAAATTGTTTAACATAAACAGGCTCTTTAGTTTTTAATTGAATTTCGTGTTTAAAATTATTTGCTTTTCCTAAGTCATTTTTCGTTTTGCTAAAAACATCGTGATTTTCAAAAAGTAATTTTAAATATTTTTGTTTTTCTTCAATTGGAACGTTTAATTTTAAATCTTTCAAAAAATCTTTTTGTTGAGCCGAATTGAGTGGAGGGGGGCGGGCTTTATTTTGTGTAATTTCCGCAACAAACTTTTTCTCGTCAATTTTTGAAAAAGTTCCTTCTAGGACGGGTTCAAATGAACCTAAAATTTCCCCTCTTGGAATAGTTATTTGATAGGGGTAGCAATTTTTGACCATTAATGTTATCTCACCCAATTTATTTGTTTTCACGAGACCTTCTTTTGAAAATAATAGGGGATAATTGTTGGCATGAATTTCTGCTACTCCCGTTTGACCTGATGGCGGTCGTTGACCTGTGTCGGTTTGAGCTGAAAGTCTGAGCGGTCGAGCTGTTAATGGCTCGAAAATTTCTGTTGATAAGGCTGACAGGGCAGCCACCGAAAACGTTTGCGAAATAATATTTAATTCGTCAAATGAAAATTGTCTTTTTCTAATGTTATAATTTAAACCTAATTTTTGAATTGCATCTATACCTAAAATCGCTTCTTGATTTAAGTTCTCGCAAACAAATACTTCGTGTTCAAAACATTTTCCTAAAACTTCTAGTTTTAATTTGCAAGTCCCTAGAGTGCCTAATTTTGTATTTGCTGCACTATTAAGTGACCCAAAATGAGAACTTAAAATTGGTTTATTTTTGAATTTTTCAAAAAGTTGTTTCGAAATTACAGAAACATCTGCCCCAGTATCATACAGCCAATTCCCCTCCACCCCCTCGGAAAAAATTTGAAGAAACGGTCTTTTTGATTGATTTTTATTAATTGCACAAATGTCAAAAGAAAAATTGCATTTATTTGAAAAATAAGAAAAATCGATTGAATTACATGAAAAAATATTTTCTTCAAATTTAGAGGCGGAGGATGCTGGCTGAGCGAGGTCACTACTCCTGAGGACAGTAGGACCTAATGAAAGTTTAAATATGTAGTATCGTATTGACCGTAATTATTAAATAATTGTGCTTCGATACTGCTTAAAGCGTTTTCAGTGGTTGCTATATGCTCCAAGGTTTCGCCGCAATCTTCTTTGTCAGGGCGAAGCTGGAAGTCCGCGTTCACTTCACTTATGGCGCCAGTCCAGGGCTTACCATCTTTATCTTTCCACTGACCTTTTTCGCGTTTTCGTTTGAAGCACTTTGGTTGAGTGTGACCTGATTTGTTGCAATAATAGCAACGGAGGGTCGTGCGAGTTTTCGAAAAAGTTGAGTTCGAACCTGTTGGGCGAGAGCGATTTGCGAAATTTTGATTTTTCGCATTATTTTTGCGATTTCGCTGTATGGCGTCAATTTGTTCGTTTTCAACTTCTGTGATGTGGGTGACCGTTTTGCTTGGGTCGGTCAGCTGGCGTTCAATGTG
>NZ_JBAQPS010000156.1:0-14044 GCF_049305995.1 Sulfuricurvum sp. | reverse complement strand
TGACGAAGAAAATGCTTATTTGTAGAACCATAAAAGGAAATGAAGAATGTCTGAACAAGAAGAACGGGAACTAGTTAAAGTAAAAATTATTGAGGATATTGATTTCTTAAAATCAAAGGAAATCGATATACGTGCGTCTTTACGTTCCTATTTTGCAGATATACAAACTTTTTCTCCTGTTGATGTTGCTTTCAATACTGTAAAAATGAATAGCTACGATTATTTAGATACGGGAAGCATTGATGATTTGCGAAAATACTATACAAATTTTTTAAATCGCTTTACTATTGCTTCACGTGCATTTTTGAATAATTCTTCCAATAAAAATACACAGAATGAACTTCTTGAATCAGCAAAAGTTTTTAATGACTACATGACTACAATCAGCACTGTTAAACAAACACCATCTCCATCAGAAACCGCAGGATTAGCAAAGTTATTATCGCAAGATCATGATAAATCACTATCAGCACTTATACACAGTTCTTCAACTGCCGCTCAGCTTGTAGAAGAATCAGTTAAAAATATGCAGCTAAATGATTTAGAAAAACGCATAAAAACTTTAGAACAAGAGCAAAAGCCGCTTAATGAAATAGTAATCAGGAATGAGCAAAATGAAAAAGCTTATTCGAATGAAATTAATGAAATCAAAGAAAGTATTGCAGATTTACAGAGCACAGAAGCACAAGATAACATCCATAAGATTCTTACCAAAACACTTTCATTATATGATGAAGCCAAAAATAGTAGTGGACTAGTTAATCAAGAGATACAAGAACTCAAAAATGCTAAAGAAGGTCATATAGCCTATAATTTATCAAAAGAATTACAACACAAATCTGATGATTTAAAACAAGAATATCAGAAAAAAGTTGGAAGTCTCTCATGGAAACCTTGGGAATTTAGTGGATTTTATGGAGCAATCGCAATTCTACTTTTGGTTAATTTAATTTCTTGGATAATCTATTTTACTGCAAACTTAGAAATTGAATTTTGGCATTTCATGATGCTCAAATTAACCATCAATATTCCACTAATCATTTATGTTGCCTTTGCCCTCAATGAATACACTAAAGCTAAAAAACTTTATGAAGAGTTTGATTATAAACGTATTTTGGCACAAACTCTCATGAATAATTACAATCAATTCAAAACGGACTTTACTGATGACCAAGACAAACTCCTTGATCTAATAAAAACACCTCTCGAAAAAATCTTCGATAACCCCGTCCACAGTATCTACGGCGACAAAAGCGGAGATAAAAACATAGCTCTCGATCAACTCGAAAAAATCACTTCTATTATTAAAAAAATGGACTCTAAATAATGAAACCAATATCTAACACTCCATTTTTTGATTCCGTTATCTCTCTTTTAGAGAATGCTCGTCGAGAAATTTTAGGTCATGTCAATACCGCAATGGTGCTGACCTATTTTACTATAGGTCAAAAAATAGTAGAAGAAGAACAAGAGGGAAATGAACGTGCCAAATACGGTAAGCAACTATTAAAAGAGCTATCCCAACGACTAAGTGAAAAGTTCGGTCGTGGGTTTTCAGTTGATAATCTCCAAAATATGAGACAGTTTTACCTTACCTATGCAAAATACGAGACAGTGTCTCGTAAATTAAATCTCAGTTGGTCACATTATCTATTTTTGATGAAAATAACAAATGTTGATGAAAGAGCCTTTTATGAAATTGAAGCAAGTGAAAACCGATGGAGTCTTAGAGAATTCAAACGACAATATGACAGTGGTTTGTATGAACGACTACGCCTCAGTCTAAATCAGAATAGGGTTCGTAAGCTTTCGACACATGGACATATCATTGAACAGCCCGAAGATACCATCAAAGACCCCTATATCTTAGAATTTATCGGTTTACCCGTGCTCCAACACTACAGTGAATCTGAATTAGAAAAAAGATTAATCGAAAAACTGGAACATTTTTTACTTGAGCTTGGAAAAGGTTTTACTTTTGTTGCACGCCAAAAGCGGATTACTCTCGAAGAAAAGCATTTTTATGTTGACCTCGTATTTTACAATCGAATTTTAAAGTGTTTCGTAGTAATCGATCTGAAAATCGGCGAATTAAAACATCAAGACATTGGGCAAATGATGATGTATGTCAACTATTTTGATCGATTTGAGAAATCAGAAGATGAAAATAAAACCATCGGGATTATTTTATGCAAACAAAAAAGTGACACTCTCGTTGAATTAACTTTACCGGAAGAGAATCAACAAATTTTTGCCAGTCGATATTTAACCGTTTTACCAAGTAAAGAAGAACTACAAAAACTTATTGAAGAAAAAGAAGACTATTTGGAATGAACACCCTAAAATCCATCATCAAACCATTTTTCTACGGTGCACTTATCGGTATTTTAGGGGGGTTGATGGGGCTTGGCGGTGCAGAGTTTCGCCTCCCCGTTCTCACCTTTATCTTTGATTTTGCGACCCTTCATGCCGTGGTGATTAACCTCATCATCTCATGGGTTACCGTTATATCATCACTGATATTTAGATGGGAATCGTGGAGTGCCGTGGAGCCGTATTTACCTATCATACTAACGCTTCTCTCAGGCTCACTCATCGGTGCTTCCATAGGTGCTTCTTTGGCATCAAAAATCGATGAAAAGCGACTTGATCGGATTGTTGCGATACTATTAGGAATTTTAGCACTGGTGATGATTACAGAAACCCTAATCCATTTCGATCCATTACGGTTAAACCTCATCTCTATGACGCTTCTGGGGTTTAGTGCAGGGATCATTATCGGGCTATTTAGTAGTATGCTCGGTGTCGCTGGAGGAGAGCTCATCATCCCGACCATCGCCCTGCTTTATGGTGTAGATATTAAAATAGCCGGAACCCTTAGCCTAATGGTCAGTTTGCCTACTATTATGGTGGGACTCTATCGCTATAAAAATAGAGCCCCTTTTACCATCGTCAAGCCCAACCTATCCCTTATCGCCTCGATGGCAGGAGGATCGGTTCTCGGGGCCTGGATAGGAAAATCGATGCTTGGACTCTTTTCCAGCGGACATTTACAACTCTTTTTAGCCTTTATCCTCTCCCTATCCGCCATTAAACTCTACAAAAAAGGAATGCAATAATTTATGAATACCCTAAAAGCCACCATCACCGCAGTAACTGCTTCAGAGCACCTCAGCATCCTTAGTGTTACCGTAGCCAATGAGCCGTTTCACCTCCTCCTCGCCGAAGCCTCAAATGCTCTCATCGGAGCCGATATCACCTTGGCGTTCAAAGAGACCGAAATAATCCTCTCCAAAAACGTCACCGCCACGAGCGCAAATTGTGCCCGCGCTACCGTCCAAAAGATCGAATCTGGAATTGTCCTCTCTCAAATCACCCTCACCTATCACGAGATGAATCTCATCGCGTTGGTACCGACACTGACGTTTAACACCCTCGCGATAAGTGAAGGCGATGAAATACACTGGATGGTTCAACCCTCTGAAATTTCACTCCTAAAGGAAACCCATGGAAAATGAATTTTTAACCACGATGACGCTGACCTTTGAGCTGGCTGCCGTCACCACGGTTATTTTACTCCTTATCGGTATCCCATTAGCCGCATTTTTAGCGTTTAGCAAAACCCGTTTCAAAAGTGTTGCTGAGACCATCGTCAGTATGCCCCTCGTATTGCCCCCCTCGGTACTGGGATTTTATCTCCTCCTCGCCTTTAGCCCCGCTTCGTTTATCGGGGAGTTTTTAACCTCTCACGGGATACGGCTGGCGTTTAGTTTCGAGGGGTTGGTGATTGGCTCCGTCCTCTTTAGTTTGCCATTTATGGTCCACCCGATCCAATCCGCCCTCTCCCAAGTGCCCAAATCGATCTTTGAAGCCGCCTACACCCTCGGCAAATCGAAAATTGAGACCATGATACGGGTTATCCTCCCCTCTATCCGTCACGGACTTATCTCAGGGATCGTCCTCGCGTTTGCCCATACGGTCGGAGAGTTCGGGGTAATCCTCATGATCGGAGGAAATATCCCTGACGAAACCCGTGTCGCCTCCATCGCCATCTATGACGAAGTGGAATCGCTCAACTATGTCTTAGCGCACCAATACGCCCTCACCCTCTTTGTCGTGACGTTTGCGATCTTGCTCATCGTCTACACTCTGAATAAAAAATCACTAGAGGGACTACGATGATATCTATAAACGTCACCAAAACCCTTAACACTGCTGATGGAGTGTTAAACGCCGAATTTATTATTGAGATCTGTAACGGAGAGTTTCTAACCCTCTTCGGTCCCTCCGGTGCCGGAAAAACAACATTGATGCGTATGATCTCAGGACTCGAAACACCGAGCAGCGGAGTGATCGAAGTGGATGGTGAAGTGTGGTTTGATAAAAGCAAAAAAATCAACCTTCCACCCCAAAAACGGAGTATCGGATTTGTCTTCCAAGACTACGCCCTCTTCCCGACGATGAGTGTCCGTGAAAACCTCCTCTTTGCCGCAGAAACCGCAGAACAAAAACAAGGGGTGGATGAGCTCATTGCCATGGTGGAGCTTGAAAATCTCGCCAACCGTCTCCCTTCTACCCTCTCAGGTGGACAGAAACAGCGTGTAGCCCTCGCACGTGCATTGGTACGACATCCGAAGATTTTACTCCTCGATGAACCCCTCTCGGCACTCGATCCCTCTATGCGCCAAAAACTCCAAAATGAGTTGACACAGATCCATACAAAAATGGGGGTAACAACCCTACTTGTGAGTCACGATATCGCCGAAACGGTCAAACTCTCTGATCGTTTAGCATCGATTGAAAAAGGGCGTATCGCTAAGATTGCCAACCCTCTTGAGTTTTTTAGCGCTCATGCACTGAGTGGAAAATTACAGCTTATAGCCGAAGTACTCAAAATCGAAGAAGACACACCTGTCTATATCGTAACTCTATTAGCAGGCTCATCGGTGATTCGAACCGTTGCATCGCAGGAGGAAGCATCACTGCTACGGGTTGGAGAACATGCAGTGATTTCAACCAAAGCGTTCAATCCAATTTTAATGCCAATATACCATGCAACAAAAGAAAAAATGAGTCATATATAGGTGCATTGTAGTTTTACATTTAGTGTTTCGTTTATTATAAACACTCTCGGCAATGGTTAATGGTTTAGGAAGATAACCCAAGCGAGTAAGGAGTCCCGCTGAGGCTTTGAAACTTAAGGAGTGAGTGATGAATGAAAAAAATCTCTATTGACTTGCTGCTGTCAATCGGGATAAAAGAATTATGAATCAAATTGGTAAACGAACAGTAATAACGTTATAATTTCGTTATGAGATGGCGAACCCTTAAAACTAAAAAACAATCTTACCCGCAAAACCAAAAACCAAAAACACTCTTTGCCCCTTTTTGGCCTCGTGCCGCAGGGTTTATTACTGATATTTTTATGATCGGATTGCCGATTTCCCTCCTCACTATGGCGATCTTCGGTTACGATCAAATGCACAGTGCCAGTGGTTTGGACGTGTTAGTACATGACCCAAAAGCCCAAACCAATCCCCCTAATCCTATCGCATCCATCACCCAAATAATCCTATTTCTCATCACCTATGTATGGCTTTGGCATACGAGTGGCCAAACTCCGGGGAAAAAACTTTCCCGTATCCGTGTTGTCGATGCACAAACACTTCAAAATGCCTCTGTTTTAAAACTAACACTCCGTTTTATCGGTTATTTTATCTCCCTTATCACTTTGGTTGGATTTTTTATCGGACTATTCCGCAAAGATAAACGTACTCTCCATGATCTTATAAGCGGTACTGCCGTCATTCGCGAAGCCTAACGTGGCTGTTTTAATCGCCTTATTCTATTTTTTCTATTTTGCCCTGATCGGTGTCCATATCATTTTCATCCCTAAAATCCTCTCCATGGTTGGATTTGAACCCACCGCAATCGGTATCATCTTCGCATCAGCACCTCTAGTACGGTTTGCAATCCCGTTTCTTTTTTTAAGAGGATTCCGTCTCAGTCAAAGAACCTTTTTTAGCGCATTAACGCTTATGGCTTTAGGTGCCATCGGATTTTATCCCGCACTCGAATCCTTTTGGTCTTTGCTTGCCGTCAATATCCTCTTTGGAATCGGAATAGCCCTCATCCTCCCCTACATCGAAGTGATCGCACTGGAACAAATCGGAAAAGAGCGTTACGGCAAAATCCGACTTTTCGGTTCACTGGGATTTATCGCCGTTGCTCTGGTGTTGGTGAAATTTCTCACCGCTGCATCTATTGGAATCCTCTTTTTAATCGCAATGGCTCTCGCAACGCTGTTGTTTGGTGCATTGATCGGGCTCAAAGAGGGAAAAACTCCTTCTAGCGAATGTGATGCTTCTGATGAAGCGTGCCGTTTTTCCATACGAGAACATATTCCTCTGTGGATCGGCTTTTTCCTGATGCAGGTGAGTTTTGGCCCTTTTTACAACTTTTTCACCATCTATACGACCGATCACGGTGTATCTCTGGAGACAACAGTGTGGTTGTGGAGTTTCGGAGTCATCGCGGAGATCATCATGTTTTACTATCAAGGCAAACTGCTCATGCGCAATCTCCATGCTCTTTTGTGGATAACCGCTTTAATTACAGCACTGAGATGGCTTTTGGTAGCACTTTTCCCAAGTTCACTCTGGATGTTGTTCGCCTCTCAAAGTTTACATGCGTTTAGCTTTGCCCTTTTTCACACCGCCGCAATCAGTGTTTTATTCTCCCTCTACCCTGCACGTCGCCTCTCTCAGCAGTTTTTCTTCGGTATCTCGTACGGATTAGGGGGATTTGTGGGGGCGTTGGGAGCGGGGTTAATCTATCAGCACATCCCATCTATGCTCTTTATCGGAGGCTCTATTGCTGCACTAGGGGCGACAGTAGCGTTTTGGATCAACTCTAAAGACTAAAAAAGTTTCGTAATCAAAGAGACGAAAATTGTTCGATCGGTTTTGGAGGGGGATAAAGGGACAGTCCTATAATCGACTTTATAATTGAGTCCCATTGAGAGAGTGCGGGTGAGCTTAGTTTCCATACCGATTTTACTGTTAATATAACTATACTGCGTATTCTCCAAATTGACGCGGTAAAAAGATTCTTGGGTAAATTTCAAATTATCTTTCGCTTGCCAATAGTAGATGGCACCGACCTTGCTCGAAGAGTAGCTATCACTCTGTAGGGTTTCAAGTTTATTCTCTCCATACAGAACATGGGCTTTAAAATCAAGCTTGTGTGCCCCGTAATCAATTGCTTTGAGTTCGATCTGGGGTCTGCTATAAAGCTGATAATCCAATCCGATAAAACGATCCTCTTTATAACCTACTAGATAGTTTATACACATCCGAGAACCGATTTGATAGTTATAACTTAGCTCACTTGACCATTTATCTTTGGGTATCTTCTCAGCGTCGGTTGATTGGTATAAATTCACATTAATACCCAATGCATGTTCATCCCATTGTTTTTTTGCCGCACCTTCAAAAGCAACCAATGGGATATCTGTATTTTTTTTAGCATTAATATATAAAATTTTGCTTTGGGTTACAAGTGACGACTCTTGCCCCATAAGTGTAGCGCTTAAAACCAAAGAGGAAATAAACCCTTTTCGAATCATATCTCCCCTTTTTTGACGTGCAAATCCATTTGCGGAAACGGTACGGTAATTTTATGTTTATCAAATTCGAGCTTAACCGATTCGGTAATCTCAAACATCACATCCCAGTAATGTTCAACTGATACCCACGGGCGAGCAATCAACTGAACACCATCGCGTTCCAAAGCACCGACAGCAACCACCGGAGCAGGTTCTTTTAACACCTTTTCATGAGTTTGCAATACATTCATAACAACCTCTTTGGCAACCCTTAAATCATCTTTATAGTCAATGACGAACGTCATATCAATGCGTCGAGTATGATTTCCCGTATAATTAATGATATTACCGCCGATCAACGTCCCGTTTGGAATAATAATCGAACGGTTATCGGTCGTTGTGAGCGTTGTCGAGAACAGATTAATCGATTTAACAGTTCCCATAACCCCCGATGTTTCGATAAAATCTCCCACTTTAAACGGACGAAAAAAGATAATAAGCACTGCCGCACCAACATTGGAGAGGGTATCCTTGAGTGCTAGCCCAATCGCCAACCCTGCCGCACCGAATACGGCAACAAAGGAGGTCGTTTCTACTCCAAGATTACTGATCGCCGCAATGATAATAACAATAATCGCTCCGACATAAAGGGCATTGCTTGCAAACGAGATCAGTGTCGAATCGACATTAGCTCGCTCCATCCCTTTGCGCATTAACATAACGATTTTACGGATAACCCACTTGCCGATAAAGAAAATAAGGAGTGAGCCGAGTATTTTTACTCCGTACTCCGTAGCGTATCCCATCGCCAAATCGGTATAATGGGTCACTTTGTCTTCAACGTGTTCGATTTTTTGTAGCATATTATCTCCTTAGCGAATCTCAACAATCTGTTTCATCTCAAGCCGTTTTTGTTCACTTTGTGCTTTAACTCGATAGCCAAATGCACAGATAACGGCAACACTGTGACCGTATTCGAGGTCTAGGATCGCTTCGACCTCCTCTTTGTCAAACCCTTCGATCGGGCAGCTGTCGATCTCTAATGTCGCGGCACAGGTCATCATATTTGCCAAAGCAATGTAGCACTGTTTTGCTGTCCAGTTTTCTAACAGCACCTCATCGACTTCGATAGGTTCTAAATAGTTTTTATACACACCCATATAGGTATCAACCGCTTCACTAGGAAGTCCACGACGTTCGAACATCTTCCGTACGTACGGTGTACCGCTTCGTACGCTGTCATTATCGGTCGTAAAAATCACCAGTTCAGAGCAATCGGTAATCTGATTTTGATTCCAACACGCACTTTTTAGTGCTTTACGCAAGTTCGGATTGCGGATTACGATCAATCTCCACGGCTCCATCCCAAAGGACGAGGGGGAAGCACGCAGTACTTCGAGCATCGAATCAAATTGCCCACTTGGAATCGGTTTTTCGGTATCAAACACTTTACACGCGTGGCGAAATGCCATCGCTTTTAAAAATTCAGACATTACTAGCCTTTTTGGATTCAATTATTTGTATCATTTTAACGTAGAGTTGTTTATGGGGAGTTACAAGATGCTCCAGTAGGGAAGAATATTTGAGATACGTTTGCCATGCTGTCTCTGATGGCTTGGGTCGCCCTCGCTTGATGAGTTCAAAACAAACCGCCGCATTAATAAACCCTTTCCACAGCCGTACCTCATCATTCTCCTCTGCGCGACGCGGATGCCACAAAAACTCTAAATCCTCATGTGCATCATAATAACGCCCCTCTTCGATAGATCGGACAAACGCCTCACACGATGCTGTTATACTCGCAGATTCTTGCGCCAATACCCTCGCCCTCCACGCAAACTGATACACACATGATTCGGAAATTTGGCTCGAAACTCTCCCAGCCGTGCTTTGGAGGATTTACCGCTGTCGCAATAAAAGACAAACACACTCCCCTCCGGCTCTGCTCTCAGTAACGGTGGAGCATACAGTGTCGTCTCAGCACCGTCGATAGAATTCAAAATCGTATCGATCAGGAACACTTTGATCCCGCTTGCTTCGAGCTCTTTTTTGTTCCGTAAAAACTCTTCTTGGGTCCATTCATCAACACTTAGATCAATCATAAGAGTTCCAAAAATGATTTTGAGGTATGGAGTGCAATATCGGGACTATGAAACTGTTGATCGTTAGTGATAATCACATCACATTTTTTTGCTTGTGCCAAAACATATTGCACGGTATCTTCTAGATCATTAAAACAACTATCTTCACTCATAAGAGCGCATGTTTGTTCCACTTCAGCATTGGAAAACTCTATTATTTGAATAATTTTATTAATTTGCCGTATCTTCTCTCTTGCTTCTTGTTTCCCTTTTTTAGAAACAATGTAATAGATCGTGGTCACAATATCACAACTTGTAAATAGCTCGCAATTATTTTCGATCGCCCACGCATACACCTTCAAACTATCGATGTGGTTTTCTCTTGTAGTATCGAATATATCCACGATTATATTTGCGTCAAAAAATATTCGTTTACACATCCATATTTGCCTTAATTTCCTGGATGGTTAAATTTCCAAACAATCCCGTAGCACTACCAGCCAATTCATGTAATATTTTTAATTTCTCTTGTTTTTCGGTCTCTTTGTAACGCTCTTCGATCAACTCTTGTACTGTTTTATTGAGCGATTTCCCCTGTGATGCCGCCAACTCTTCAAGATGTTGCGCTACCGTTGGATCAAAGATAAAATTTTTTCGTACACCTGCACTCATACATCATCCTTTTTATGTATAAAAAGTTATGTATGAATTATAGCGTAATTGAAAGTAAGGATACACTGAAAATTACAAACTCTTTTTAGCTACACTTACACTATGGCAAAGAAAAAGAAAAAAATGATAAAACTCAATCAATCCATCCGCCATTTTTTCGGCGATGAGGGATTTGATGAGGGTATTGAGCGAGTCCCGACCGAGGTACTTATCGCCCTCGCCCACACACTGGGGATATTTGAGGGTTCTACCGATAAAACCTCCTTGATTAGAACGTTCCGTCGATTATGGTCGGAGGGGGAGACTGACAATCGTGAATTGATTGTCGCGTTTTTCAAACATGAGGGGAAAACTTACCCCAATCCTAAACCCAAAGAGAGACCGCATGAGCGTGAAGAGAAGATTGATGAGCTGTTAGAAGCTTTTGAGATCACCGAGGGGGAGCGACGCGACCTTCATGCGGCGTTTATCGACATCCGTACTCGCAAAATCACCCCTGATAAAATCGCTTCTAAACTCGAACACATCCGCTATACCCGAAAACGCGAAGCACTTGAAAAAGCGTTGGAGGGGAAATTTAATTTTGATGATACGTTAGAGTATTATGCCCCGATCACGTATCATATTGATACCGAGACCTTTACTAAAATCCATGTCCTCAAAACCCCGCCGCTGAATGAAAAACGGCTCCATGAAGAGGCATTAGAGGTATTGGTTCCCGAGGTCAGTGAGCTAAAAACAGCACTAATACACCAAAAACAAGAGCAAACCAATCTGTTTTTATCCTCTCTCAATTTGAGTACACATCGTTATCTAAATCGTGAGCAGATCATCGCCTCGCTCAAAAGTGCCCCCCCATCGACCCAAACCTACGGATCGCTTAACATCGATGTTTTACGCGATGTTTTGGCGCGTCATCTGGGTACCCCACTTATCTCGGTAGGCACCGATGATTTGATCATCGAGATTGAGAAACAGCTTATCCTTCCTCGCCGCGAGGAGCCGCTCGAATATACCCTCTCACTCCACTTGGATGCGCACGAGCTAAGCCGACAAATCTGGAACGAGGAAGAGCTCACTATCACCACAATGGTGGAGGAGCAAAGCACCCACGAAGAGCGAGCTTTTTTAACTGAGCTAGAGCATTTGATGAATGAGTGCCGTGAACGCTCCAAACTTTTGGAGATGAGCGAAGAGACCCTTTATGCTATCGTGTATGAGTTACTCATGCCGTATCTCACTCTCACCCCCCATATCAGTTCCAAAACCTCTCGACGGGTACTGTTTTCCTACGATCAGCGCATTGCGGGTGAACTGCTCAAACGGCAACGGCAAGCGCTCCTTGCCCGAACGGTGCGTGATTTTAAAAATCTCTTCCCACTGGCACGTTCACTACGCCGCCGTCTGATCTTTCACACGGGTCCCACTAACAGCGGTAAAACGTATACGGCGTTCCAACACCTCAAAAAAGCGGGGACAGGATACTATCTCGCACCGTTGCGTTTGTTGGCACTGGAGGGGTACGAGACGCTTCGGGATGATGGGGTTAGCGCGTCACTTATCACGGGTGAAGAACAGCTCCTAGATGAAAATGCGACCCATATCAGCTCCACCATCGAGATGCTGAGCTTTGAGGTTGAGGTCGATTGCTGTGTTATCGATGAGGTACAGATGATCGATGACCGTGATCGGGGATGGGCGTGGGCAAATGCTATCATCGGAGCACCCGCCAAAACCGTTATTATGACGGGATCACCCAATGCCCGCGAGGCGGTTATCGCGTTAGCTGAATATCTAGGTGAGCCGTTGGAGATTGTCGAGTTTGAGCGCAAAAATCCCCTCGAACTTCTCAAATCTGCCACCCCTATCGATGCTATTGAGCCCAAAACTGCCGTGATCGCCTTTACCCGCTCCAATGCCCTACGGCTCAAACAACAGCTCTCTAAAACGTATCGAACCAGCGTCATCTACGGCAATCTCAGCCCCGAAGTGCGCCGTGAAGAGGCACGCCGCTTCCGTGAAGGGGAAACCGATATCCTCGTCGCCACCGATGCGATCAGTATGGGGCTGAACCTCCCGATCAAAACACTCCTCTTTTCCAAAGCGGATAAATTCGACGGTCAAAACCAGCGCAACCTAACTGCCACCGAAGTACGACAGATTTCGGGACGGGCGGGACGCTATGGGTTAAGTGAAAAAGGGTACGTCGGGGCACTCACGGGAGATGTGCTCAAAACCGTTACGAACCTCTTTACCAAAAACATCGAACCTATAACACTGCCGTTTAATGTTATGGCGAACTTCGATCATATCATGCTCGTCTCGAATATTTTGGAAGAGAAATCGCTCTCAAATATCGTCGATTTTTTCGTCGAAAATATGAAGTTTGAGGGACCTTTCCGCGCCGCCAATCTCGAATCGATGCAGGAGGCTTCTGCTATTATCGATCATTACGATCTCGATATGCGCACCAAATACACCCTCGCTACCGCACCGCTCTCCACCTCATCGCCGCTGGTGATGGCGGCATTCGAGCACTATGTACGGGCGCTAGAGCAAAAAAAACCGATCGCTTATATCCCGCCGAAGCAATTAGGGAACTATGCGTTATCGATGGAGGAACTCCAAGAGGCGGAAGATCGGATCAAAGAGATCAGTTTGTATCTGTGGCTGTCGTACCGAATGGCAGAGTTTTTCGTGGATGCGGAAAAAGCACGACTGTTTAGAGGGGAACTAAACCGATTTATCGAAAACTCACTCCAACAAAGTCACTTCGTCCCTCGTTGTAAAACGTGCGGAAAGCCATTGGCACCCAATGCGGAGTTTGCCATCTGTCAGGGGTGTTTTAACAATCTCAACCGAGCCAAACAAGGAATTAAAAACGCAACAAGTCCGAGTAATCGTACCGAGAAGGATTCAAGAAAATTTTCCCGTCGCGGACGTTAAGGCGTTCGTCATCCTCTTCTACCGCTGATTCAAAACGTTGTTTAATCTGCTTTTTCTCTTTATCTTTAATTCGTTTGAGTTTTAAAAATGATTTTAGAGATACCCATTCTTCAATGTCAGTATCGACAACATCGGCATTAATCGCATCGGCTTCTTGCATAACTGCATCAGAATTGGCATGGGAGAGAAATTTGGTCGCGACAACATGCAAGACACTCCGTAGCTGTGCGTCCCGTTCTTTGTAAATTTGTTCCACTTTGATCCGTTCATCAATCAGCATTTGTTCTCGCTGATCGCGTAATCGAGTGGTCTCTTTTTCGAGGACATCTACTTTTTCACGGAGCCGTTCATTTTCTTGTTCGATGTACTGCGTATAACGGTTATCATTCACCGTGTTAGATACAGTCGATTTTGCAGATTCAACAGCAACATATTTCACTCCATTTTCGACAATACAATCTAAACTTCCCCGTCTGATGCGGTTATGAATCGCCTCTTTAGAAACATTAAAATATTCTGCAGCATCCGCTATTGTCATTTTTTTCATTTTATCTGTTCCTGCTTATGTAACATTCTTATAAATGCATCAACCAAACTCATATCCAAATGACGGCTAAATTGATCTTTCATTAATTTTAGTGCTTGAAATGATGTCATGGGTGCTTTATAGGAACGCTTGGTTGAAAGGGCATCAAATACATCACACACTCCGATAATCCGTGCAAATTGACTAATTTGA
>NZ_JBAQPS010000155.1:0-9766 GCF_049305995.1 Sulfuricurvum sp. | reverse complement strand
ATGGGGATGGATCCCCGGGTCAAGCCCGAGGATGACGGAAAACGAATACCCTTCGACAGGCTCAGGGTGAACGGAATAAAATATATTTCGAGACACTATAAGAAGTCTATTTTATCATAAAACCTTTTTACAGCGGTTCTATTCTCACTTTGATGTTGGCAGGTTGTGCGCTGTAAGGCGATGAGGTGACGATCATATCGACCCCCGTGCTCGCATATTCGGCGATGTTTTTGGCGCTGATTCCCCCTGTGGCGATTAAGGTGATATGGGGGTAGTCGGCACGGAGGATTTGGACAGCATCGGAGAGTTTGGTGAGGGGGAATTTCTCCAACTGGAGGATGTCTGCTCCGAGAGCGGCAAATTTGAGCGCTTCGGCGATGTCGCCCGCTTCGATGACGATCTTTTTCTCAGGGTTCGCTTTTTTGGTTTTGCTCAAGGCTTCGCTAAACGCTTCCTCGGCAGGGAAGAAAACACGGTGATAATCGAAGATCAGGATCGATTCGGAAAGACCCAAACGGTGTGCGACTCCGCCGCCTGATTCGACCGCTTTGATGGCGATTTTTTTCGTAAAGGGGGTGGTTTTTCGGGTGGTGGCGATAACGATATTGGGATTGATACTGCGAGCCAAGAGTACTGCTTCGCGGGTGTAGGTGGAAATTCCGCTGGCGTAATCGAGGAGGTTTTGGACGCTTTTCCAGATGCGGTGGATATTGCCCGCTTCGCCGTGGGCTTCGAGAAAGACACTTTTTGGCGGAACCAAAGTTCCCGATTTAACAAAACCGTCGATCTCCAAACCATAGAGTCCGCACAAGCGCACCGCCTCTTCACTGCACGAGACGACGAGAGGGCGTTCTCGGGTTGAGAAGGTGATGCGGGCGCGTTGGTCACTGATCCCCAGCGATGCGGTGGTGAGATCACCGTAGGGGACATCTTCGGCTAGCAGGGCTTCGAGCTCAAAATCGTTTAGGGTGATCATAGCGTCGTTTCCCAACCGATAAATGCCCAATTCACCATTCGGGGAGGGCGGTTTTGCCCTACAATCACCTCACGGAAATATTGGCGTGCTTTGCTCTGTTGCTCATCGTCTAATGTGTGGACGCTCCAAATCAGCGATTCGACAAACTCATTCTCCGTGTTTGCACGGACGCTTCCCCGTCCTGTTTCGATGTAGTCGATACGGGGGAGATAACCGTGAGAGTAGAGGATGATTGGGATGTACCAGTAATCGGGTTTGGTTTTGACCTTTTTGCCGATGAAGTCTAGGATATTCATATCTACGAAACTCCCTCCCACTTTGTAGGTGAGGTAGCACGCTTTTGAGGCATGAGCCGACATTTTAGCCAGCGCCGCTTCGACATCGGGAACTTCCATAGAGCGGGAGGCTACGATGATATCGGCTTTTGGAAGAGTGCTCCAGTCATCTTCCCATCCGATATGATATGTTTTAATATTAGTTACCCCTTCACGCGCGGCGTAGGCTTTTAGTTCTTCAAGCATTTGGGCGGAGAAGTCAATGGCGATCACCTCTTTGACCCGTTTTGCCAAGGGGATTGCAAGGGTTCCCGGTCCGCATCCGATGTCGAGAACCACTTCGTCTCCCGTGATGTTCATACGGGAGATGAAATCATCTACATAAGGGCTGTTGATGACGGATGCCGCCATATCGGCGGACTTTTCATCCCAATCACTGCTGGTTTTGCCTTTGAAATCGGTGGTGGCTTTGTGCTCACGGTACATGGCGGAAAAATTGATGGATTCAAGAAACATTTAGAGTCCTTTTTAATACTTTATTATAGCTAAAACGATCCATTACCCGACTTAGTATGGACACTCAACCTTTGGTTTGCTGAAGTTGGGGTTTGTCACGAAATCATTATCCGTTAGGGTGTTTATAAAGGCGATAATTTTTTGAATATCTTTTGCATTCATACTCTGATTGATTTTGAGATCGTGTTTCCGAATCGCATCATCAAGTGTTTTAGCACTTCCATCATGCCAGTACGGTGAGGTTAATGCAGCATTTCTCAAACTCGGTGTACGAAAAACATTTTTATCTTTTATATCACCTGTGACATCGGATAATCCATAATCTTTGAATTGGGGATTTTGGGTTTGGTTTTTAGATTGAATCTGATGAAAATCGTCATCGCTAAAAAGGGGTGCGCTGTGACACGTATTGCATTTTGCTGCACCAAAAAAGAGCTTTTTCCCCTCTCTCGCTTCTTTAGTCGGTAGAGGTTTTTTTGCTCTCATTTTTTGATCATAGAGAGAATTATTAGAAATCAGTGTTTTTTCAAAACTCTCTAATGCCTGTGTAACAGTACTCAGATTGATAGCACCTTTTTGCTCATGAAAAGCGAGAGAAAAAAGCTTTTGATAACAGCCGTTTTGACTTAAACGTTTGGTGATTTCATTCTCATAACCATTCATCCCCATCTCTATAGGATCGGTTCCTCGAATCGGTGCCAAAGCTTGTTCAGCTAATCCGCTTAGATGATTATGTCCCCACGTTAGGTTTTTATGTAAACCCACATTTGCTAATCCGGGGACGTTTCGTTTTCCAAAATCACCTAATGCACCCGGATGGGCACTATTACCATCGGTAAAAGCGCGTCGTTGTTCGTGACACGTGGCGCATGACATTGTCCCGTTAATCGAGAGATCGGCATCATAAAACAGACGTCGCCCCAGTTCGATTTTAGCGTTTAGTGTTTGGGTAGTGTTTGGGAGAGATTCTCCACTCAATCCTGTTAGGGAAATTGAGAGAACTAACAAAGCTCTAATCGTGTGTTTCATAATCGCCCTTTATTTAATTTTTGTTATTAAAACGGCACTGGTGGTATCGGCTCCGGCAGAGAGTTGCAATGTGTAGATTCCGGTTTCTAACAGATAATCGACCATTTTTCGTATCCCTGAGTTTTCAGGACCTTGGGCGTGTGCTACTGATTTCGCCGATTTTCCCTCTTTGACCAACTCGATCCATGAAGCATTACCCAATATTACACGGTAAGCACCGCTCTCTTTAATCTCGATTTGAAAAAGACCGCCATAGCTCACCGTCCCACCCTCGTTGGTTGGTCGTGTGACGTATTGTATTTTCGGTGTGTTGATCAATCCGACGTAGGAAGCTTTGTTAAGTGCTAACGAAGCATCGGAGAGTTCGTTTGCATTTTTAGCCGTATTGACAAACGATAGCGTTTTCCAAGCCATCAATTCAGTAGGTAAAACAGCCTCTTTGGCAAACAATCCTGTTACTAACAATAAAACCACTAATACACTTTTCATTCTTTTTCCTTTGTTATGTTTTTGAGACTCTATGGGGTGAGTCAACGACTATTGTTTCCGCACTATCGGTTTGGGAAAAATAGAGGTATTTTTTCGAATCCGTCAATACGAAAATCTTTGAGCATTTTTTGCGTCGAGTCTGAGGTCAAAAAATTGAGTAGTTTCAAACTTTTTTCATACTGCTCTTTACCGATTTTGGATTGGGTTCCTACGGCTGCCAAATAGGGACGTCGCAGTTTTGGGTCATCATAAATAAACCCTTTGATGTCGGGATGATGTTGTTTTTGCATTAAAAACGGAATGACTCCATAGAGGGTATATCCGTTTGACTTTGCGACATCTTTCATAAACCCTCTCTTTTGAGTCGTAAAAACGATGGTTTGATCTGTCGGATTAAAACCGTATTGATAGGACAATTGAGTGTATACCTCAAACGTTCCACCGCTGGCATGGATGAAAAATGGGGTATTAGCGCGGTTGATTTTATCCAATGCAGAGGATAACGGTTCATTTTCACTGATCTGTGCGGGATTGGCAACGCTGCCGAGGATCATTTGAGCGTTGTGTGCCCAAGGTGTCAGTTTTTCAACATAACCCTCTGATGCTAGTTCTACCATCGTATCGCTGGAGTGCATGGTGAGTAAATCGACCGGATGGGATCGAGTGTACTCATCCAGTTCGTGTTTTGTACCCGTGATGACTATTTCTATCGGAATATGATAGGTAGATTCGAACGATGCAGCTACTTTTTGCCACATTCCGCTCATGGTCATACCACCGATGATGGCAACCCGAATAGGTTGTTCAGCTGCCGTAACAGAGATGGTTCCCATCAAGAGAATAATGAGGTATTTAATGAAACTTCGCATTAAAATTTATACCCTATATTGGCGAAAAACTCACGCCCCGCCATTGGGAAACCCAAGTCATAGGCGTAGAGTTTGTCGGTGAGGTTTTTGACTCCTACTTCTGCCGTAATAGCATCGGTTGCTTTATAGGTTGCTTTCAAATCAAAGGTGGTGAAAGTGGGATTTATCACATACGATTTATCAGCTTTTTGCTCGTATGCCCCTTTGCGGAATTTCATATTGCCGTGTACTGAAAAACCGCTACCAAGCTCTTTTTGTACGAAAGTAAAGAGTTGATGTTTTGGTACGTCGATTTGTTTGATCGCTTCATTCGTACGGTTTTTGATGGAGATGTAGGTGTAGTTTCCGCCCGCTTCCAATCCGTCAGATTTATAGTTTAACTCAGTTTCAATACCACGGTGATCGAAACTACCGACATTTTGGTTTTGATAAAAGGCTGGATTTGGAGCATAAACAACACTTTGAATAGCGTCGTCTTGACGAGTGAAGAAACCGTTTAGTCGAGTGCTAAATGCTCCAAGTTGTTTTTGATAGCTTAACTCATAGTGTGTAGCCACTTCATTTTGAAGATTTACATTTGGAACAGAACTATTGAATTTACGAGAATAGCGATCTTTCATCGAGGGCATATAGGTTTTTTGGGAGATGCTGGCGCGGATTTTAGAGGTTGCATCCGGTGTAAAAATCAATGCGGCTTGCGGATTGTAAGCGCTTTGGGTTTCGAGTGCGAGCATATTTAGATACGCGGTGTTGGTATCATAGATTTTATCCCCTTCACGTCGGTCGTAACTCACCCCTCCTAGTAGTTGCCATTGTGCATTGATGGTATAGGTATCTTCGATTCCTAATGAGATGGTGTGATCTTCATAGTTTTCGGTCATGGTTTCGACATTGGTTGTTTTACTGATGTCGTACCCTTTGTGAGAATCTTTTTTATAATTTACGGCAGCAGTTAAAAAATTATTTGCTAATTCAACACCGTATTCGAGTCGTCCTCCATAGCTGTAGTCGTCATAGCGACTTTTGAATGTAGATCCAAAATTGTTAAATGTCGAGTAGGTATTATTGGCATATGAATAAAGAGAATTTTGAATATTGTCATAATATGCCAATGCTTTAAGATAGCCAGAGCCGAGATTTTTTTGCCCTGTGATAAAAATGGTCTCTTTGTCCCAGTACGGCCAGTCCCAGTATTTCGCTTGAGAGTAGGCGGGATCACTCACCGGAGGTTGTTGTTTTTGTCCGTTTTGATTTGAATACCCGATAGCGATTTCACTGCCATCATCGGCAAGATATCCCCCTTTTAAACTCACTTTGTAATCTTCCGTTTCTGAGCGTAATCGATCACCTTGTGGTTGTACGCTACCGGAGACTTGTGTATAGTCATCGCTCATGCGATAATGGTTTTGATCGCTATAGGTGGCACCCAGTTGTGCATAGAGATGATCTTGTCGCGTACCGAGATTTAGTGAAGCTGTTTTGCGAGATAGTGATGCATCGCTGTCTAATACCATGCCTGCTTTAATATCTCCTTCTAATGCTTTAGATGGACGTTTGGAAATGATATTGACAACACCTCCCATAGTGTTAGCCCCGTAAGCTATCGAAGAATATCCTTTTGAAACATCGATTTGCGCTATATCTGAGGTTAAAAAACGGTCATAATCGAAATTTCCGTCATACGGAACATAAATAGGAATACCATCGATAAACACACCGATACGGCGTGCATCAAATCCACGCATATAAAGGGTTGATTCTCCGCGTCCACCTTGGACATCCTGATTGACCCCACTCATGTTATCGAGCGCATCAGAGAGGGTTTCACTGTTGTGCAACGCGATGGACTCGGAGGTGATCGTCTCCTCAAACGGACTCTCTTTGATTGGTGTATTGAGGACATTGATTTGTCCCAACGTAAAAGTATCCGCCAATACCGCTGAAGCAGCCAGCGATAGGAGTAGCAGGTGTTTCTTCATTTTCACTTCCTTAAGATTTATAGTGTGTATTAACTCAAATTGAAAGCAATCGGGAGGCTCAATTCAAAGGTTTTACCCAGTGAGGGGTAATCACCGCTGAGGCTGAGAATCGTTTGAATCGCTCTATCATCGAGCACATTGCTTCCGCTGGTGCTTTTAACCTGTGCGGTATCAACCGTACCGTCGGGTTTGAGGGTGAATGTGACCAATACCACCCCCTCTAGTCGCAATTTCCGAGCGATAGTGGGGTAGGTGATGGCGTTTTCGATCATAGCTCTAATATGTCCCAATGCCGCTCCGCCAATGTGCTTTTCTACGTTTCTTGGTAATTCGTGAACAGGAGTGGAGGGTGTTAAATCAGGAGAATCATTTACAGTGGCTGATGGCGGAAGTGAAGACGCAGCATCGGGCATAGCTAGGGGCGCGGACGCCTCAGATGACAGCGATGGTTGTTTCATCGGTGTCATCTGGGGGGTCGTAGTGACGTGTTGTGTTTGAAGGATAGGTTGGAGATGCTCTTTGGGTTGAGGCTTAGATTCCAAGCGGTGAATATCCCCTGAGGTCGAAGTAAACTCAGCCAAAGAGATCGTGATCTTTTCATCTGGCTTGGAAAGAGGGATCGGATGGGTTGTCATGAAAAAGGCTACGCTAGCCAAAAGTGCCGCATGAACCCAGAAAGAGACGGCAAACGATTTGGTATTTAATAAGGAATTGCCATATTGTATCTTTTTAGATATAACGTTGTAATTTGACATACTCATCATTTTTCCTTTTTTGTAGTGGTAAAATATCAGGGGAGACGACAGGCATTTGAATAACCGCAGACAAACACTCCTGTCGCCTCGTCTCATACTTCAAGATATTCCCCAAAAGGGGGATTAGATTAGAAACGATAATTCGCTTCGAGACGCAATTCGCGATTAGAGGTATCGTTTCCGTACCCTTCAGACGCTGTTGCTCCTGTATTTGGTGTATCTATAGCTTTAATCACTTCATTATCTTGGATCATGTATCGAGCTTTGAGTTCTAATCCTTTGATACTAGCAACTTTATACATGGCATCGATATTCCATTGTTTGGTATCACCATTGTTGTAATAGCGATCCGTTGCACCTTGATAGCCAACTTTAGAAGGGTCACGATCATAGTAGCTGTAGCTAATAAAGGCACTAAGACCTGAAACCAAAGCATTAAAGTCATAGTCAAATTGTGCTTTATAGGCATATGTATTGGAATTCCAATCGGTAATCGTCATAGAACGTGTATAGTCATATGTAGGAAATCCGCGCCATGGAGCGATCAAATCTCCGCCATCATCGGTATGAGAATAAGCAAGGAGCAATTTTGCTGGACCATAATTTGTTACTGCACGTAGAGCATACATATAGGTATCAACACTGTTGTCATTATCTCCCTTGAAACGGACTTTTGACGTTGCACCTGTAGCGTTTGTTGCCGTTACAGCACCGCGTGCATAGATGGAAGTACCACTCATCGGAGTAATAATATCGCCTGCACCTTTGTCCATTTGTTTCATATAGCGAGCACCGAGTGTAATAATCGCATCACCCGCTTCGATAGCATAGTTGGCTTCTAGCATCCCTTGATCGATAATGTCATCCCAATGTATTCCCCACGCTTGGATCTCAAGTGAATCGATTGATTTGTTTTTGACCCCTACGATAGCTACTGCAGGGGCATCATCTACACCAAAGCTGCTTCCATATGTAGGCGTTGTGTAGGCAGTATATTTAGTACGATAATAGTTTTTAATCGCATCAGGGGTATCGCCAGTATCTGCCATAGAGCTAAAATAGGTCATTCCACGCTCTTTGATTTTGTTTGCATAGTCAACTTGAATAGTAGTGTTGGCTAAATCATTAGAAACAACTTGTGCCCCTTCGATAGCAATAGGGATCATTTTAGTGTCATTCGGGGTGATCCATGGGTTGGTCATTAAAAACCGACCTCCGGTTATTTTAGTTCTTTCAATATCATATTGGAGGTACGATTGTGCTAATACAGAATATCCTGTTCCAAAATCGGTAGCAGAACCGGGACCGCGGGCGAAAAGATCAGATGCGGTTGTATTTTTAGGATGTCCGGCATAAATTCCATTATCGTCATCTGTTAAAATTCCCATTCCGTGAGTGACATAAAATCCTGCACCTGCACTGATCCCGTATAAAGGAGCTGTTTTATAGATCAAACTACCCCCTATAGCCATTCCCTCGCTGTCACCGTCAGGTTTAGTGTTGGTATTGGTTGCATTTGGAACAGTTCCCAAATTCCATCCTTCATTATCCACCCAATCGGTGTTGAAGTACTGCATACGGATACGTCCGTCAAATTTCCCCTCTTTAAACGCTGATGCCAAATCATCCGCCGCTGTTGCGAATACCGCTGTCCCTAAAATCAATGCCGTAGCTAGACTTAGTTTTGTCATGATCAATCCTTATTTATATTTTGATATAACGATAATTATGGTTAAGAAAGCCTCTGCCGAAGCAGAATGTCTATTTTTTTGGTAATCCGTAACCGTTTGCTTTGAGAATAGTGATCGCTTTAGGAGAACTCATGAAACGCAAGAATTTTTTTGCCGCGATTTGATTTTCAGGAGATCCATTTTTGAGCCCAACCATCGCCTGATCGATGGTGTTGTACGCTTTGTCATCCACTTCAATCCATTTTCCGACATTTTTCATCTCAGGAGCGAGGACGATCGATTTCGCCATAAATCCGACATCCACCGCTTTGGTCGTTACATAGGCACCCACTTGAGAGATCGATTCGGCGGTGATGATTTTACCAGCGGCGACATCGGCGACTTTATAGTATTTCATCGCGTTCATCGCTTCGATCCCGTAAGGGGCTGTTTTAGGATTGGCTAGGGCGATCTTTTTGACGCTTGGATCAGCAACAACCGCAACCCCTTTAGAGAGATCGGCACCCGTATCACTCCAAAGGATAAGAGTTCCGTACGCATACACTTGGGATGGTGTTGTGGTGTATCCCCCCTGTGCCAGTTTGGCAGGATACTCGACATCGGCAGAGAGAAATGCATCATACGGCGCACCGCTCATAATCTGCTGAGTCAGTTTACCTGAGGCTCCGGTGATAATTTTCACGTCAATACCTGTCTCTTTGGTAAATGCTTTAGCGATATCGGTTATCGCATATTTCATATTGGCCGCAGCGGCAACGGTGATCGCTTGAGCCGTCAATGCCGAAGCAAAGGCGAAAGAGGCGAGGACGAGTTTGAACAGTTTCATTAGAAACTCCTTTATTTCTTTTTTGATATAACGATAATCACACTATTGCAAAAATGGTTCACGGAAAAATGCGACAATTTCGTTATGTTTTGTAAGATATAATGAAATTATAGAGAAAAAGGCTTAAAGTTTGTGGGGAAGTGCCTATTCGGTTATTAAGAACCATTTCATTGAATGTGTATGGAGGGAATTTTCGTTGAAGAAACAAAATTACTTCGTTTTGAAAGTATAAGCTAACAATAGAGCTTGTAAAAAATGATTTTTGAGATTTCTTAAAAGAAGGAAGAGAAGATCTACCGAAGTCCCTACAGTAGGGGTTTTTCGACCGATGGTGCGGATGAAAGGACTTGAACCTTCACAC
>NZ_JBAQPS010000154.1:0-4932 GCF_049305995.1 Sulfuricurvum sp. | reverse complement strand
GGATAAAATGATTCGTTATCATGCCATTTTCGAATTGCCGGTAGGAACCAGTACGGAAGATTTAAAAAAACGGTATCGAACATTAGCGCGCCGTTACCATCCTGATCGTGTTCAGACAAAAAGTCCTGAAATCATTAATAAATACACTCAAAAGTTTCAGCTTCTTCAAGAAGCATATGATGCCCTACGCCTAGCGAGTTAAAGGTTCTAAATCTTCAGCATTGAAGAGATAAAGATTCGGTAGTTTGAGGGAGAGAAGTTCATTTGAAAATCCATGCTTTGAAAATAAAAAAATTTTGTCAGGATGTAAAGAGAGTTTAGTCCACTTTTCTTCAAGGTGGCGGAGTTCTTTTTTATTCCGTTTATGATTTGTCCATTTACACTCACCGATCCAACATTCCCCTTTTAGCGTATCACAAAGTAAATCAATTTCTATCTCTCTATTCCAGTAGCTTCCTGATTCAACAGGAATATCATTAAATCGTATACTCAATTCATCATAGATAAATTGATCACATAACTCTTCAAAAATATAACCGACAAAGGCATTGTAATGTTGATGAAAATTCTTATAAAAGTATTTTGTTTCAACTTGGATAATCGTATCGTAAAATGGTGTTACAAAGGCGAACCAAAAGCGTAGAAATGGAGTGGTAAAACGGAGTTTATGGGAGATTCGATGGCGTTCAACCTCTTTTTTAAACTTTTGTTTTGGATAGATTTTTAGCGGAGGTATTTCTCTCGAATACTCGCGTTGGAGATACCCAATATGACGAAGATATTCAAAAGCTTCTTTACCCTTTTCTTTTCCGATATGTGCTCGTCTAAAAGCGGAATCTTCTCGTCGATCTCCTACCGAGATTGCATGGAGAAGTTTTGCATAAAGGGGATTTCCTTCAAGAAGGGAATGGATATGGGTATGATGTTCAGTAAAACGATTTAGTATATGGGTTTGTATGAGACTACTTAGCTCTTGATCAACATCAATGACGTTATCAAATCCTCCAAATATGGAGAACAATTCAATACATTGTTCCATATCTTGAGGGAGATTACGATGAAAAAATTGACTTATAAGTTTTCTATCCATTGGATAGATTATAACTAATAATATGCTAGTAAGATATACGTATAGAGTTGAATGCTTATGTTGCGAGTACGGTTTGGATATCTTGTAAAATTTTATTTACACGTTCTGAATATTGGGCAAAATTTTCAATATAGGTGTTGGCAGCAGATGCATTGATTTCAAGCTCACTAAGAATATCCAACATCGAACGGATAAAATCGCGGTGTTCGGCACATTTATGGCATACAGTAGTACTAACACACATCCCTTCGTTCATTATTACATAGGCCTCTTCGGTTGCAATGCTGAGTTGTGTGAAATAATTACTCTCCTTGGGAATGTTGGGATTGAGTAAAGTATGGATCTCTTGAAATTGCTTTTGAGCTTCACGAAGTGTATTGATCATAGTTATCTCCCGTTTGATTTCATAATCTTAATTGTATCTCAAAAAACGGTAGAATACTGTTACAAAATCATTACTTTAAAAAGAGAATTTATGGAATATCGTTACATTGGGCGCAGTGGGTTACGTGTATCGCCGATTACGTTGGGGACAATGACGTTCGGAAGTCAATGTGATGAAAAAAATGCATTTGCTATTATGGATAAAGCTTATGATGCAGGGGTAAATTCTTTCGATACGGCGGAACTCTATCCCGTCCCCCCGCAAGAGAGCCTTGTGGGATTGACTGAAGAGATGGTGGGGCGTTGGCTCAAAACCAAACCTCGTGATTCGATTATTTTAGCGACAAAAGTTGCAGGTGCCGCGTCGGGGTGGTTTGTCCCCCCTATCCGCCATGGCTACACGGCGATTGATCGATTTCACATAGAGAGGGCGATTGAGGGATCACTCAAACGGCTCGGAACGGACTATATCGATCTCTATCAAATGCACTGGCCTGATACGATCGTTCCTATCGAAGAGTCGATGAGGGCGTTCGATTCGCTGGTGCGAAGCGGAAAAGTGCGCTATATCGGAACCTCCAACGACACGGCGCGGGGGACGATGAAATCGCTGATGGTTTCCAAATATGAAAAACTGGCCCGTTTCGAGTCGATCCAAAACAACTTTTCGCTCCTCAATCGCCGTGATTTAACTGAGATTGGTGCATTGTGCCGTGAAGAGAAAATTTCGCTTCTGCCGTATTCACCATTGGGCGGCGGGGTATTGAGCGGGAAATACAACCAAGACATCAATGCGCAGGGGCGATTCAGTGATTATGTCAAATCTTCTAATAAACGTCAGCGTCTGATGGCAGCGCGCTTTATGAACGATAAAACCTTAGCATCGACACAGGAGTATTTAAAAATTGCTCATGAAGCAGGTTTAGATCCAGTGACGATGGCGATTGTATGGAGCAAACAGTTTGATTTTGTCGCATCCACGATTATCGGTGCCACAACCCCCGAACAGCTGGATGCGAGTCTTGCGGCCATGAACGTAATATTAGATCGAGAAACACTCCAAAAACTGGATGAGGTACATGCAAAAATTCTTTATCCTATGGGTTAGTATCCTCGCCCTGTTTATCACGGGGTGCTCCACCAAACATTATCAGTTCAGTGAACCAAAAATCATCACCCTCAAAACACCTAAAATCAAATTCGCCGATACGGGGTATATCCGCCATGATGATACCTCGGTAGAGGTGGAACTCTTTACGGCAGGAGTCGCGGTCGAGAAAATTTCGATTGACGATCAGGTATGTGTGAGTGCAGGGTGCATGAGCGAAGAGGCGTTTGTCAAAGAGTATTTATATCCTGATTATCCTCGTGATACGATGCGCAATGTTTTACTGGGAAAAGATATTTTTATGGGTAAAGGGAAAGAGGAGATGTGTGATGGACGGTTGTTTCAGTTTATTCGAAATGATGAGATGGACATCACCTATCGCAGAGGCAAAGGGGAGATCTATTTTAAAGATCGGCTCAATAGTCTGATTATAAAAATTGAGGATCTTGATACTAATCAATCTCTTCCGTGACGCTCTGAGTTACAATCGCTATTAAAAAGAGTTTCTATGAACGTCTCACCCGATTTTTCCCTTCCGCTCAGATGGATTGCTCCCTATTTTGTGGTGGCAGTGACTTTTTATATCGTCTCTATGAGTTTCTTGTTTTTTTTACCCTCTGATATCACTCTACGTGATTTCAGAGTGATCGGATGGGTCCATCTCTACATGATCGGCTTTGTGATGATGGTAATTATCGGGGCTATGGGACAGCTCTCGGTTGTGGTGGGGGAGATTCATCATCGTTATCCAAAAGTCTTTGGATGGATTTGGCCCCTTTTAGTTATCGGGACATCCCTTTTGGCTATCGGATTTATTCGTGATGCTTCTTTGCTTGGAGCAGGAGGGAGTATCATTCTCGGTGCATTGGGGCTTTTCGCGTTTAATCTGTTTGTCACTCTTCGCCGTAGTCGCCGCCGTACCAGTGTTACACTCTCGATGCAATGGAGTACCCTCTTTTTAAGCGTAGGATTGGGAATCGGTTTGATGATGGCATTGGGATATACGGGGGTGATAAATATCGATCCATCGCAGTGGCGGATGGGGCATATCTTTGCCGTGTTCGGCGGATACGTGATGCTCAATATCATGGGGGTGAGTACGGTATTGCTCCCGATGTTCGGTGCGTGCAACCGACCCTCGGATCGAGATCATACGATCAGCTTTTACACGATGATCGTTTCGGTAGTCATGATGATTTTCGCATCGGCATTACAAATAGAGATGTTAGAGAAGATTGCTCTGTTTTTCGGGATGGGATCGGTTGGCTTTTATATGGTGCAGGTGTATCGGATATTCACCTCGAAAAAACGGGGATACAGTGATATCTGGGAACGCTCCGTTGTAGTGGCATTTATTGCGCTGCTTCTTTCGATGGGCTTGGGAATATACGGTGTGTTGAGTGGCGATGAAAAAGCACTTGCCCTCTCGTTTTGGTTTTTGACCGCCGGATTTCTAGGGTTTCTAATCACGGCACATTTGTATAAGATCGTCCCCTTCTTAGTGTGGTTTGAACGTTATGCTCCTTATATCGATGAACGGGAAGTGCCGATGCTCCATCAGCTCCTCCCTGCGCGATGGGCGGATGTTCAATGGGGATTGGCTGTGAGCGGACTGGTTGCCATAGCGATTGCGATAGGATTAGCAAACGCAGTGCTTTGGAAAACAGGAGCACTCCTTTTGATAGGATCGGGGGTTGTTTTACTGGCAATACTTGTCAAGTTGTTGCGTAAGTTATAATCTCGTTTTTGATTAGGGAGAAAATGTATGAAACTGAGCCAACGTAGCGGTACGATCGAACAATCCCATATTCGCTCCATGACGCGAGCGTGTAATGCTCTAAACGGGATCAATATGGCACAAGGTGTCTGCGATCTCGAAGTTCCCCGCGAGGTGATTGAGGGGGCATATGCGGCGATGAATGAGGGAATTAATATTTATACCCCGACCGAGGGATTACCGCGATTGCGTTTTGCGATAGCCTCTAAGATGAAACGATTTTACGAGGCTGATATTCTCCCCGAACAAGTTCTTGTAAGCGATGGAGCGACAGGGGCATTTTATACGGCGTGTATGGCATTACTCAACCCCCTCGATGAGGTGATATTGTTCGAACCCTATTACGGCTATCACCGCTCCACCCTCACTTCACTAGGAGCTATCCCGACATTTGTTCGCCTCGAAGCACCGGAGTGGAACCTCGATATGGATGCACTCGAAGCGGTAGTGACCCCGAAAACGAGAGCGATGGTGATTTGTAACCCCGCCAATCCGAGCGGCAAAGTTTATACTCGCGACGAACTCGAAGCGATAGGAGCTTTTGCAGAGAAACACGATCTGATCGTCTTTGCC
>NZ_JBAQPS010000153.1:0-2668 GCF_049305995.1 Sulfuricurvum sp. | reverse complement strand
CAAACCACGCTTCACACTCCGCTAAAATACGGGGCAACGCTTCAGCGTGGAGACGGCTGGCGAGCTCAGGAACAACACCACCATAGACGGAGTGCTCTAGCTCTTGGGAAATTTTTTTATGATAGATAAGTTTTTTGGTAGTTATTTCCGTAATGGCAATAGAACTGTCGTCACATGAGCTTTCGATACTTAAAATCATAATAATTCTTTCGCCTCGTCATTCCCGTGAAGACGGAAATCCAACTCTTCATTGGGGATGGATCCCAGGGTCAAGCCCGAGGATGACGGGGAAAAAACCCACTCTTTAACCCATGGCCATTCTCCGAATCCTGAGGTGGTGTTAATGTGTCCACCCTCCTCGATGACTCTCATCTCAACGGCGAGAGCCTTTTGAAGTGTTGTGGCTTCTTCTGTGCTCATATAGGGGTCATTTGTCGAGGTGACCAATAATACCTCTTGCGCAAAAAGGTTTTGAGGAGCTTCGAGAGGAAAAAAGGTTTTGAGAGTTTCGATACTGCAAGTCAGATGAGGAGGTGTTACCAGTAGGAGCCGCTTTACTGGGGATATTTCTCCCTCATTACAGAGATGAAACCATGCGATATTGGCCAACGAATGACAGATCACCACATCGGGCTGAAAATCGTTCAGTATCGATTTGATTTGTTTCATCCATCGATTTTTACTTGGAAAATGGGGGTTGTCTAACAGCGGAAAAGAGACGGTACCATAATCCTTGGCTATTTCACCTGCGAGCCATGCCTGCCAATGGGGATCATCCGATCCTCCCCAACCATGAAGAATCAGTACTTTCCTCACGATAACCCTCTCACGTAGTTGCGAACCTCTTGATCGAGGGCAAAAACAGCCTCTACTGATTCGGGAGCGGTGTGAAACGACTCATAAGCACGAAGAATCATTGCCGATATATCGATAAATCGAATATTCCCCTCAATAAACCTCTGAATCGCCGCTTCATTGGCGGCATTGACAATCACCCCCCTTGAGGGATTTTTAAGAAGATCATTTTTAATCTCCCATACCGGATAGCGCGCTTTATCGATTTCGCGAAATTCCAAATTTCCCACACGGGTCAGATCGATTCGATCCACAATAGGGGTATCCACTCTCCCCATGAGAGCGTAGGCAATAGGAAGGCGCATATCGGCATGGGCAAAATGAGCGGTCGTAGAACCATCTGTATAATCAATGAGGGCATGAATGAGTGATTTGGTTTCGATAAGTGCGTCATATTCACCTTCGCCAAAGAGCCATCTCGCTTCGAGGAGTTCGAAAAGTTTGTTCACCATTGAAGCACTGTCAATGGTGATTTTCTGCCCCATCGACCAGTTGGGGTGCTTGAGTGCGTCGACTAGAGTTGCGGAAGCGAGCTTATCCAACGACCAATCACGAAATGCACCACCGCTGGCAGTAATCACCATGCGGTTGATTTGACGATTTCCCTGATTGAGATACCATAATCCAAAATGTTCACTGTCGATCGGGACAATATTTGACGTATCCACAAACGATCCGCCGACAACCAATGATTCTTTGTTAGCTAAAGCAATCTTTTTACCACATTCAAGTGCTTTGAGCGTAGGACGAAATCCGGTAAAACCGACCAATGCGTTTACAACGTGTTGCGAAGAAGATTCTTCAATGGCTTCTAAAATCGCCATCTCTCCTGATCGAACGCTATCGTGATCCACCAAAGAGCAATCGGCTTCGTTCATGACAACAACCCGTTTTGGATTGTGACGTTTGATTTGCTCATTTAAAAGGGAGATATTACGACCTGCAACCAGAGTATCGATGCTAAGGTTAAACTGCTCGGCAATTTTGAGAGCGTTAACACCGATCGAACCGGTAGAACCTAGTAGGATCAAACCAAGCCCCGAAGAAGAACGAGCATAATGACAGAGGCAAAAAGATAACCATCGATTCGATCTAATACACCGCCATGCCCAGGCAAAATCGAACCGCTGTCTTTTACTCCTGCTTGACGTTTGAGATAGCTCTCGAATAAATCCCCAAAAACGGCTCCGATCGCGGCTGCCATCGAGATAATAACGGCTTGAGTGATATCGACGATAGTGATACCGATAAAAAATCCGGCACCTGTTGCTACAGCAATTCCTCCATAAACTCCTTCACGAGTTTTACTCGGACTGGAGACACTAAAAGGAGTTTTACCGATACTGCGTCCCACCACATAGGCACCGATGTCGGCTGATGCCACTACGACAAGAAGCCATAACAGCGAAGCTATTCCATATTCTTGGTACATACTAAGGGTAAAAAGCATCCCTGCCGTCGGATAGATAAACGGAAGAAAATTTTTAGGCGGAATATTTTGAGTATAGGCTACTGCTGCTGCAAAAATTAAACCGGCAATGACAAAAAGATCTTCTCCGTAAGGGTAAAGTGCTGCTGCCAACCATAGAATCGCAGCATAAGCATACAAAGAGTTGTTATTGATTCCGAATAATCGAGTCGCTTCATGGAATGCGAGGAGATAAATGACCCCCATCACCGCCCAGATCAGCCAAAAATTGTTGATAAGCCCCACGATCAGGATGCCGATAACCAAAAAGACGGCAGTAATAATACGTTCTTGAGTTGAATTTTTTGCAGTTTGCATTGTTTGCTTGACCAGTGGTGTTAATAT
>NZ_JBAQPS010000152.1:0-5920 GCF_049305995.1 Sulfuricurvum sp. | reverse complement strand
GCAGTGGAAAGAATATTCTCTTTATGATTTCATAAATATTTTAGAATTATCGCTTGAAGAAAAGACTAATCTTGCAACTTTTCCAATTGGAGAATATATTAAATTTGTTACTATCTTAAATCGATTTCAAAAACTTTTAGAAAGAATGTATTGTGCTGAGTGTGGGCACATACTATATCCCGTTGAAGCTACAGTTGCCTCCTATGCTGTTATCAGATTTTCCTGTGAAAATCAACAGTGCGGTCAGCACCATGAAGTTATATATTTAAATCATTGTCTAAATGGTCAATGTCTCGCTATTATTGATAGTAGAGAATCCAAAAAATGTAATAATGGGTTATATATTTGTAATATCTGTGGAAGCTGTTGTTCACATGCTATGCTTGAACGAAGAAAAAATAATTTAGTAAAAAACAACTTATATGTTCATCCTGATTTAAAATATAAAATAGATAATAAATTAGGACATTTAGAAAGATCTGAATATTTTTGCTATAAATGTGGACAATGGATGGAAGAACTTTCTGATACTTCATATCAATGTAGGGACTGTAAGGTGCATTATGACTTGTCAAAGTATCCTTATTTAAAAAATATACGTATTAATCGTGGGCTTAGAGATGAACATTACCCTATCTCACCAAATGACTTAATCTTAAAATTAAAAACACTACTTTTGGATGAAAAACAATTACTTGAAGCAAATGGAATAAGTGAAAATAATATCTTTGGAATTTTGTTCAATAAAGTCGTTAATATTGACGGTAGCGAAATAAGCCTTGCAATGCTAAATAATAGAGAACTTACTAAGGAAGTTTTCGCATGAAAATAAATTTTTGGTTAGACGATAACTTCATTATTGTTTTAAACTATAAGAAAAATAAATGAAAAACTTTGATAAGTGGTATAAAATAAAAAAAGATACCGAACTCAACAGTCGAAAAATCGGTATAAAATCGACGAAAAAGAAATAAAGCGCTGCCATTAACAAAAGTATGGAGAAGTAATTACATGTATAAACAAGATTTAGATCGTCTTTTACAAAATAATTCAGTACCACGAGCAATGGTACTCTTTGGTGAAAATCACTTTTTCATCGATCGCTATGCCCACCGACTCTCCCAAATCGAGGGGGCATCGGTTCTAAACCTCTATCATGACGAATATGATTTTAACAGCGCCAAAGCCCACCTTTCCCAAGGATCGCTCTTCGGTGATCAAAACCTCCTTATCGTCAAACACGAAAAAAAACTCCCCAAAGCAGAACTAGATACGCTTGTTGAGCTTGTGGGTAAAAATGATGACAATTATTTTATCTATTGTTATGTCGGTGAAGATATCAAAAGCGTTGATACGGCATTCAAAGGTTCTCATGCTGGATCGGTTCGTTTCTATAACCCTTCTGCTGGAGAGGCCGGTGTGATTGTTGTTCAAGAAGCTAGACAATCCGGACTACAACTTGACCAGCGAGCCGCAATGCATCTACTAGAAGTCCATAATAACGACCTTTCACTTGCTTGCAACGAACTCTCTAAGCTCTCTATCTTGAATAAGCAGATTACAATTCATGATATTGATGAGAATGTATATGGGTTAAGTGAACTCAAATTGGATTCATTCCATATCAAAATCATTGAAAAAAAAGAGTTTTTACACGATTTAAAATTTTTGCTAGAAACAGGATTAGATGAAGTATTTATTATCACTTCGTTATGTAAAATGTTAACCGAATTATATTTATTTAATACAGTAATAAAAGTCAATGGATTCGCTGATCCAATCGCCGTATTAGGCTATAAACCACCTCCCAAGATTGTAGAGGAACGAGCCAAATTGTCCATCAAAATCTCACCTGAGGGGTATAAACGGGGGATTAATCTCCTCCTCGATACCGAGCTGAAGATGAAATCAACTGGAAGTCCCGATCAAGAATCATTGCTTCTTTCAGCGTTGCTGAAACTGCAATCAATCCTTTAATCAAAACTAATATTAAGCTATTTTTCAGTATAATCCGCGCGTTCCTTGCTCTTTGCAACACGACTGTCGTGCTGTATAACAACCATAAGGGGCGAACACCATAAGGAGACATACGCTATGAGACATTACGAAAACCTAGTAATCGTAAAACCTACTCTTACAGAAGAAGAGATTAAAAACACCATCGCTCTCGTTGAAGAAGTGATCACTGCAAACGGCGGTGAGATCGTTGCTCGCGACGCAATGGGAATGAAAAAATTAGCTTACCCGATCGAGAAAAACGCTCGCGGTTATTTTTACGTTATGTATTACAAATCTGCACCTGCTGCGATTGCTGAAATTGAACGTCGTTTCCGTATCAACGAGGAAATTTTGCGTTTCGTAACAATGAAATACGATTCAAAACGTGAAATTGCAGCTTGGAACGGTATGGTTGAAAAAACCAAAAAACCTGCTCCAACTGCTGCTGTTGCTGAGAAAAAAGAAGAAGTAGCTTCGTAAGTCATTACAAGGAAAACCTATGTTTAATAAAATTATTTTGGTTGGAAGACTCACTCGTGATATTGAACTCAAGTATTCACAAGGTGGATCGGCAATTGCCAATACTGGTATTGCAACTAATCGTACATTTACGGTGAACGGCGAGAAAAAAGAGGAAATATGTTTTGTCGACATCACTTTTTTCGGCCGCTCTGGTGAAGTCGCCAACCAATACCTTCGCAAGGGGAGCAAAATCCTCGTCGAAGGACGATTAAAATTTGATCAATGGGTTGACCAAACCAATGGGCAAAAGCGCTCTAAACACTCCGTTATCGTAGAAACGATGCAAATGCTCGATTCACGCAGCGAGGGTGGTTCTCAGGGCGGTTATAACGAATACAGCGATGCTGGAAATAGCGGCTATGATGCACCTGCACCTAAAGCGGCTTACACTCCTCCACCGTCGTATTCTAAACCCGCACCGGCAAGAATGCCGGAAAACAATCTCCCAGAGATTGATATAAACGAAGACGAAATTCCGTTTTAGAATAAGCACAAGGATAGAACCATGTCAGAAAAAAGAAAATACAAAAAACGTTATTGCAAATACTGCGAGCAAAAAGTTGATTTCATTGACTACAAAGATGTACAATCATTGAAATATTCACTCTCTGAGCGTTTCAAAATCATGCCTCGTCGTCTTACAGGTAACTGTAAACGTCACCAAGATATGGTTACAATCGCTATCAAACAATCACGCGCAGCTGCGTTGATTCCTTATACTGTATCACGTAAAGTGATCGCCGGCGCTTCTTTCGATAACAACTAAGAATCAGCACCACTAATGTCGGCATTTTGCCGACATTTTTTATCCTCTTCAATTAATATTCTAATCGTCTCTTTCCCTTGCTATAATGTCGTATTTATACAATGAGGGTAGTTATGTTTTTTGAACCAGGTTTTTTAGGCACGAAAGCCTTAATGTATATGGATATCGTTACCCTCTATTTTGCACTTCTCCCCTTTTTATTGGGATTCTCCGTCTATCAAGCCATCTGTGGAAACATAAAACTCCATTATCAAAGTCAATTCATTATTTTGGCTATTACCATTATTATGGTTCTTATTTTTGAAATAGGCGTAAGATTAACGGGAGGCTTTATCGAATATGCAAAGCAAAGTCCTCTGTCCTATGACTTTCTCCTGCTTTTTCTTGTCATTCATATTTTTATTGCCCTTATGGCGGTTGGGGGATGGATATATCTCATCATAGCCACCTATAAATCCTATCAAAACGGTATTTTGGAAAATAGTGAAAAACATCGTAAAATGGGTAAATGGATATTTACCGCATTAACCATAACGTCGATTATGGGATGTTCTATTTATCTCTTTTTATTCTAAAGTACTGTCATGAAAATAGCTCTTATTCTCCTAACTCTTATTTATAGTGTTTCCATAGCTTCTGAACCCACTACGAATCTCACAGAACACGTCAAAGCGGCTCTCCCCTCTGTTGTCAAAATAAAAGTCCAAAAAAGTGAAGTGAACAGAGATGAGAGTGAGCTAACGGCTACCGATTCAGGGAGTTCCGGATTTATTCTAAATGAGCAATCGTATATCGTCACCAACGCTCATGTTATAGGCGATGGTAAAAAGATTTCAGTGATCGATTATCAAAACAATGAATTCCCTGCGTATCTTGTAGCTAAGGATGACAAAACAGATATCGCCGTATTGCAATCCTATGGCTTAAATACACCAGCACTCGCCAAGGCTAATAGAGATGTAAATATTGGAGAAGGGGTTTTTGCAGTAGGTTCTCCTTTTTCTCTCGGACACAGTGTTAGCTATGGTATTGTAGGAGCCGTCAATCGTTTTCTCCCTAATTATCCTTACCTACAATTTATTCAAATCGATGCCGCAATCAATCCTGGAAATTCAGGGGGACCTCTCTTTAACCAAAAAGGTGAATTGGTCGGAATGATATCAACCTATTTTTCTAAACAGGGAAGCTACACGAATATCGCTTTTGCATTACCTATCGCGGATGTTCATCGAATAACAACTCAGCTTATAGAGCAAAAAAAGATTATACGAGGCTATTTAGGAGCCGAATTTTTATCCTCTGAGCGGATATCGCGTAAGTTAGGACTACGAGCTTCAATATTTGTAAGCAGAATTGAGCCAAATTCTTCCGCCCAAGAAAGTGGTTTACAAACAGGAGATCTAATCATAGGATTCAATGAAATAACCCTGAATGATGGCGGAGAACTTCACCGATATATGGAACAATCTCGTCCTAATGAAATGGTAACACTATCTGTGATTCGAGAGAAGCAACGTAAAAACATAACCATAAAGTTAGGATCTTCTCCGATACACTCAAAAGAGATAATAAATGCAGGTACAGCTGATAGCAGCGAAAAATTAGGATTGATTTTACGAGAAGAAAATTCTGAAATTGAAGTCGTTTTCACTTATGGTATGGCGAAAATAGTTGGTATTAATCCTAAAGATAGAATAAAAGAAATTAATGGGATCGAGACTAGCTCTTTACAAGAATGCAATACGCAACTATCAAAACTAAAAGAAGGTGAAATTGCCTTGGTTAAAATAAAACGAGAGAATAGTAACTTAGTAGTCCCTATTGGAAATAAAACAGCACTTAAAGCATATAGTAGCCAGAATTAATCCATCCACCGTCTTGGATCATATCCATCAGATGGGCGAATAACTGCCGCTTTTTGAAGTTTTTTGATCAATGTAATAACATACTTACCATCGACAAAACTTTGCTCTACAATACTCTTATCGTGCAATACAAACCCATGTCGCTCATAAAAATGGACTGCAGGTGAATCTTGAACAACACTGACACTGATATTCTCATAGAGTGCCCCTGCTTCAATAAACAGCTGCTCAATCATCTGTGACCCTATCCCCTTCCCTCGGAACTCAGGAAGGACTGCAATATTCAAAATAGGGGTATTGTCATCAATGTAGCCATTTGAACCGTGATCACCATTTAAACGGCGTATCCATACGGCACCGGAGAGCTGATTATCGACAAGAGCATACAGACCTAAGTCTTTACTGGTAAAGCCATAAAACTCATGATAAATAGAAAGATTAGGAAGTTCAGTTAATGATTTTTTGACATCATCTAAACGCATCGCATAATGGAGCATATCGGTAAGTATTTTTTGTTCGGAAGATCTGAGAAAATAAAATATTGGTTTCATAAATGAAAGTATACAGCAGTAATGCTAAGAGGTTGATTTTGACAATGAGTAAAAAATTTGTGATTTTTGTTATGAAAGATAGAATTAGAAGAAATCTGAGGCCAGGCGGCGACCTACGTTTCCACACCTGAAAGATGCAGTATTATGAGCGAAGAGGGTCTTAGCTTCCGGGTTCGGAATGGGACCGGGCGTTTCCCCCTCTCTATAGCCACCTGAGC
>NZ_JBAQPS010000151.1:0-1771 GCF_049305995.1 Sulfuricurvum sp. | reverse complement strand
ACCGTAGAATTTAGTACCTGCCGTAATAGAACCAGTACCTGCCGTAATCATAACTCCACGCCCGTCTGATTTAAGAATCAAATGCCCGTCTTTATCGGTAGAAGCTTCAACTCCCGTCAACGCTTTTTGGGCATTGATCGCATTTACCAACCGTCCATCACTGTCGTTGGCTAAAACACCGCTGATCGTACCGATTTTAACACCGTTGATAGACAAACTAACGGTCGCACCTGCTGTAACAACTCCAAAATCTTTGGAAACATTTGCCGAAGCACGAATACCAAGCGCTTCTTGGTTTTTATTGATCATAGTAGCCAATTGTCCAAGACCGGTACCGGCTCCCGAACTAATAACAACACTCTCAAAGGTTACGTTATCGATTTTCATACTGACAGTACCGGCAGCGGTAACCGCTTCACCTGTTTCTGTACGGATATGTCCGATTTGGTTTGAATTCGTCGCACCAATGTTGACTTTGACCGTTTCGTTTGAAAACGCACCTACTTGAAACTCTTTATTGGTAAATCCACCGTTAAGAAGATTTTGACCATTGAAAGAGGTTTGAGATGCGATACCGTTCAAACTTTCCATCAAACGTGAAATATCTTTTTGAAGCGCTTGACGTGATTGTGCCGTTTGTCCATCTTGTGCTGCTTGAGTCGCTTTTGTTTTGATCGTATTCAAAATTTTTAGCTGCTCATCCATCGCTTTATCAGCGATCTGTACAACACCAATCCCATCATTCGCATTGGATATAGCTTGTCCTAGTGCCGAAGCATGTGAACGCAAAGAATCGGCAATCGACATCCCTGAAGCATCATCTGCTGCGGAGTTGATACGAAGACCTGAAGAGAGTTTAGACAATGAATTATCTAAACTACGATTGTTCATATTCGCCGCTGAATGTGCATTCATTGCTGCAATATTTGTGTTAATTCTGAAACCCATGATAAATCCTTTATCGTAAGAGCACTTTTGGCTCTTTAGTTATTTGAGCATCCTTGCTTCTACAAACCATATCGGGAGATAAAAAAAAAACTTTAACGGTTTTACAATTTTTTTTGTTACACTTTCGCAAATACATTAATTTATAGTTCGGTAAAGGAGCAAAAGCCCCTTTACCTACGCTTGCCGCTTAGGCTGCTAAAGCTTGCCTCTTGTGAGGCAGAAAATAAACGTTTAGGATTCATTTTTTGAAACTCATCATTGTAGAGTCTCCGGCAAAAGCCAAGACCATTAAAAACTTCCTCTCCAAAGATTACGAGGTAATCGCCTCAAAAGGGCATATTCGGGATCTCCCTAAAAACCGCTTCGGTATCAAAATCGATGATGAGAAAATCATTGCCGAGTATCGTATCAGCGAAGACAGTACCGCTACCGTCAAACAGATTCAAGAGTTAGCCAAAAAAAGCGATGAAATCTTTATCGCGACCGACGAAGACCGCGAGGGAGAAGCAATCGGATGGCATATCGCCCATGCGATTGATAAAGACCCCGAGTCACTGCCGCGTATCGTGTTTCATGAGATTACGAAAAATGCTATTATTCACGCGTTAGAAACTCCGCGTAGTATCGATATGGATCGGGTCAATGCACAGCAAGCACGCCGTTTACTCGATCGCATGGTGGGGTATAAACTCTCTCCGCTTCTGGCGAGTAAAATTCAAAAAGGGCTCTCAGCAGGACGCGTCCAATCCTCAGCCCTCAAAATCGTCGTTGATCGCGAACGTGAAATCCGCGCCTTTATCCCTGAAGAATACTGGAGTATCGA
>NZ_JBAQPS010000150.1:0-1655 GCF_049305995.1 Sulfuricurvum sp. | reverse complement strand
CTGAACATTGAGGTTAAATAAAAAATCCATAATAGGTGACTCTTTGTTGGTAAATTTTGGATGGTATTATATTTCAAAAGATATAATAACATCCTAATGAGAGTAAGGAATGATTTTGAATACTAGTGCAGAAGAATTAAAACAAAAAATTATTGATCTTAAAAGCCGTCTCAGCGTCACCGTTGTCGCCCATTTTTATCAGCGCGATGAAGTGTTTGAGATGGGGGATATTACGGGAGATTCGCTCGAACTCGCGAAACGTACGATGGCGGATGATAAAGAGTTCGTTGTCTTCTGCGGTGTCGGATTTATGGGGCAAAGTGTCAAAATCCTCAGCCCCCACAAACGGGTCGTGATGCCAAAAGTTGCCTGTTGTGCGATGGCAAAAATGATTGATGGCCTCTATTACGATCAATCGATCCAAAAGCTCGAAGATGCAGGGATCAAAGCGGACGATATCCTTCCGATCACCTATATCAACTCCGATGCAGCGGTAAAAGCCCGCGTCGGGAAAATGGGAGGGATGGTCTGCACCAGTTCCAATGCCAAAATGATTATTACCAACGCACTTGCCGAGGGGAAAAAGATACTTTTCGTCCCTGATCGCTGTTTGGGACAAAATATCGCCAATATGATGGGGCTGAAATCGTGCGTCATCGGAGACGGTAGCGATCCCAAAGAAGCCGACATCATTTGTTACGACGGATTTTGCTCGGTGCATCAGCTTTTCAGTGTCGATGACATCGAGTTTTATCGCAACAAATATCCCGACATTTTGATCGCCGTTCACCCTGAGTGCGACCCTGCTATCTGTGATCGTGCCGATTTCGTCGGTTCGACGTCGCAACTCATCAAATACATCATGGAACTCCCTGCTGAGCAAAAAGTGGCGGTAGGGACGGAGTTTAATATGGTCAATCGCCTTCGACCAAGTAATACCTATATTCTCTCCTCCACCAAACCCGAATGTCCGACGATGAATGAAACGACGTTGGAAGATTTGTATAATGTCCTTAAATCGATCGAGGACGGTGCCCCGATCAACGAGATCGAAGTGGATGAGGATACGGCGTATTGGGCGAAAATCGCATTAGAGAGGATGATGGCGTTATAGTAAATTTTCGTTCGTGGTGAGCTTGTCGAACCATGAACTTTTCTCACCCTTCGACAGGCTCAGTGCGAACGGGAATTTTGCTCCCTTTTGTAATTTAATCTTAGAAAAGTGAAGATTGAATACATGACCCCTTTTTGATTTTTTGATTTTGGAAGTATGAAGATGGATATACGAGTAGGCAGATACCTTATTTACGGGTTAATTGATCCTAGAGACAGAAGTTTATGTTATATTGGAAAAACTCATAAACGTCGAGAATGGCGTTTAGCAGAACACATTAATCATGCTTTAGAAAATGATCAACGACCTGTTTACGATTGGATTAGGGAGTTACTAATTGAGAATTTAGAACCTGAGATTTTCGTTTGGAAAAAAATTAGCCCTGATTTGTCGTGGCGTGATGCCGAAAAAGAAGCTATAGTTTTTTGGAAAAACATTTCATTTGAATTGCCTTACATTCATCCACCACAAACAAAAAAAAGCAGTGCTACAGAAATTCAGCGTGTCTGTCTATTAAATGCAACAAACGGTGGTTAATAAT
>NZ_JBAQPS010000149.1:0-1532 GCF_049305995.1 Sulfuricurvum sp. | reverse complement strand
GGGGTATTTAAGAGAAAACTGAGATAGTGGTAGAGGAGCTTTTTATTGGCTTCCATCTCGGTGATACTGCGTTCGACGTTTGCTTTACGTGCTTCCACCTCAAGAAGATCGACTTTCTTTGCATACCCTTCGGTAATCATCATTTGGGTTGTGTGTTCCAGTGTCGAGATATTTTTATGAATCATTTTCATATGATCGATACTGTTTTGGAGTAATGACATATCGTAATAACTTTTACGAGTTTCATAGATTTTTTCGGTTTTTACCTGTGTTGCATCGAGTTTTTTGATATGTTCCATCTTTTCACTGATATCACTGTATGCGCTTAGTTTTCCTCCGGTATATAGAGGAACCATATAGGTCAGTTTGCTTTGGAAATAGTTTTGGTAGCTGGGGTAGTTGAGATTTTTAGGTGGTGTTACGTAGTCTGGTCCACCTGGATTCGCAGTACTTGCCATAAATTCTTGTGCCCCAAAATCTCCGAAGTCCGCTTCGCGAGAACTGAGTTTAAAACCGAAAACATTTCCGGCGTCGTTGGAACGTAGAGCATTCTGGGTAAAGTCCAATGAACCGTAGTTATACCCTTTAGCGATATTGACATCACTCCGTGCGCTTTGCAGATCCAAATTAGCGGCTTTGATTTCGAGGTTGTTATTCTCCAAAATTTCGAGTGCTGCAGGAAGTGAAAGACCCACTCCCATGAGAGGGCAGGCCCCGATTAAAAGGGTAGTACTGAAAAGGATAGAAAAGGCTTTCATACGTATGATTCCTTGTAATGTATTTGTGATTATAATTAATTGTATAAGGAATATTATACACATTAACGGATTTAATAGAGCTAAAAGCCCTCAAAATAGAGAAGAGATAACGGGTAAAATCCTACGATAAGTTACATTGGGTTTGAAATTCGGTGCAGTTTCGGGTAAAATTCGGACAAATAAAGATGCAAAAGGTTTCCTGATGGCAACAATCGGTATGGGTGATATCAAAAAAGGTGTACGTTTGGAGATTACGGGCGTACCGTATAAAGTAGTCGAATTCCAACACGTTAAACCCGGCAAAGGGGCGGCGTTCGTCCGTTGTAAAGTAAAGAGTTTTATCAACGGTAAAGTGATCGAAAAAACGATCCATGCGGGGGATAAATTCGAAGTACCTAATCTTGTTCATACAACGATGCAATTTTTGTATGACGATGGCGAAATGCTTCAATTTATGGATAACGAAAGCTATGAGCAACTCGGTCTAACTTACGATCAATGTGAAGATGCGATGAAATGGATCAAAGACGGCACCAGTGTTCAAATGATCTTCCATAATGGCAATGCGATCAGTGTTGAAGCTCCTGAAATCATGGAACTCAAAATCGTTGAAACTCCGCCAAACTTTAAAGGTGACACCTCAAGCGGTTCTAAAAAACCGGCTACTCTCGAAACAGGTGCTGTGGTTCAAGTTCCTTACCATGTACTAGAGGGTGATCTCATCCGTGTTAATACCGTTGAGGGTGAATACATGGAGAAAGTGAAGTAATTCAC
>NZ_JBAQPS010000148.1:0-3866 GCF_049305995.1 Sulfuricurvum sp. | reverse complement strand
GATGATTGTGCTACGGTAACGGAGGTTGTAGGAGTTGTTACAGCATTCAGGGTTAAAGAACTTAAAAATCCTAATAATAAGTATGTTTTCATTGTCTGACGATCCCCCATACTGAGATATGAAGATCTCCTCGGAATTTTTCATCGGCAGTAGTATTAAAATCATGGAGATCAACAACCAATTGACTTTGTTCTAGAGCATTAATAAACTTTAACGTATTTTTATATGCTCCTTCCGATGTAATACTAATATCTAAAACGTGTCCAAATGAATTATTATCCGTTTGTAAAGTATTTCCAAATTTTGCTAATTTGACATTGTATGATCGGGCATAACGTGAAATAGAGTCCAAGTAGGCTCCCCATACTTTTTCGTCATAATAGAGAGATGAAATCTGTTCTAACTGTTCTTTAATATAGGTATTATACTGAATATACAGCGTGCGTTGACGTTCTAGTTCAACAATCTCTTGTTCTATTTGTGTGATTCGTTCAGGCGGATTGGCAAGGAGATAATTTTTATCAAAATTGAGATCATTTTCTACTTTAAGAGCTTTTTCATGAGATATTTTAAAACTTTCTTCCGAACTCTCCCAAAACAGTAAATAAGAAAAAGTAAATAATAATGCGAATATGGTGATATAAAGGATCATTTTTTCGCGATCACTTTTTTGAGAAAGAGATTGATCTAAAGTGTACAGGTAGTCTTCAATATGTAATTTCATTTGATTACCGCCTTTAATTCACTGAGATAAGAGGAAGTATTCGTGTCATATGTGATCAATTCTAGCTTAAAATTGTATTGATTACGTTTTGTCTCAGTTAAATGTTTTAATAGGGCTGTAATATCCTGTGTTTTAGAAGAGATTAGACCAAAGCTAAATATTTTACTTGTATTGTTCTCTGTATAGTTGACATTTTGTAACTGTACTCGATAATTATTAAAGCTTTGTGTAAAATCTGCCATAATTCTAGCTTTCATCGGATAGTCTACTTTTTTCTCATGCACTTGTATTAACGTATCTTGCTTTTGTTTATAAGCAGTTTTTTGTTCGTCGAGGAGTGTTTGTGCGACCTTTTTATTGGCTAGTTTAAGATTGACAGTTGCTTCGCGTGTCATTTTCTCAATGTGTACTTGCTCGTATTCTTTACTTAAAACAGCATGGTGAAATTCTTCGATGTAAGAGAGACCCCAATATACTCCGGGATATAGAAGTGCTCCAGCTAAAGCTGTAGCAGTTATTAAAATTAGTTTTCCACTTTCACGTTTTGCGAAAGGGGGTGGGCGTTCAAAAATTGTAAAATTACATTCATATCGTTCTTCAACTGGTAAGTGCCCATATACATGCATAAGCTGATGGATCTGATCTATATTAGAACCGTTATTCTGGAATCCGTAATTAAAATCAAGAGGTGCTGTTCTTAAGCCTAAATAGGTTTGTGCATACTCATCTAATCCGATGACAATGCCTGCACTGCTTCCGATATAAAGTTCATCAAAGCGTTTAATATCATAGGCTCTTTTTGCATAAGCCATAATGTCATTGATATGAAGTAAAATTTCACCAAATAATTTTATGAGATTTTTTTGATATTCACTATTGGAACTATTCAAACCTTCTTTGACAAGCATGGAAGAGAAAGTAGTGAAATCGATTTGTTCACCTAAGAGTTCAACAAAACGCTCATGCATTTGGAGGAGAGAAAATTTTAATGATTTAGCATAAACAAATTCTTGTTCATGATAGATACAGAAAAAAGCATCATTTTCTTGAAAATAGATAAAGCAATGGACATCCGATGAATTGATTAGCTCTTTGACGTAAAGTGATTTTAAAAGTAACGGAATAGGGATGATTTGATCAATATATTTGATTGTATTGATGACTTTTACATATTCTTGTTCAAGTGTAAGGGGATCAACTACAAAGACATGAAAATAACGATCATTTTCTGTACTGCGATGGATTGCTTCAATGTAACGAATACGATATTCGACTGCCATATCCAATGCAAGTTCTTCGTATACTTTATTTTCTAATGCATGGTAAATATCATCATCGGGAATATTTTTACTAATTCCAATGAGGGTTGAGATAAATCCTCTGGTATTTAAAGAAGATATAGCATATTGATCTTTTGCAAAAGAAGGAGAAGTGGTGTTTGAAATGGTATTAAATGTTCCATTGCAATAGTCACCCTTATACGGATTGGCTGATACGATGGTTGAATAGGTTTGTTGTTGATTTTGATTCATCCTCTTTCCTATTTAAAATGTACAAGAAGCATTCCGAAGAAGCGATCTTGACGATAAAATTCTATTCGATAGCTTTTATGTAAAGTGTCTACTGCATATTTAGAGTCTAAGGTATTCAATGAAATACGTATATTACTCTCATCTTTAACTCGTTTTTTTGTAAAACCGATAATATTTACCCTGACGTTTGGGTCATGATTAATAACAGTAAAATCGGCATTTACAAAAAAATCTGTAGCTAATTTTAGAGTTTTAGTTTCACCATCAATTTTAAGAGTAGCTAATGGTAAAAAAGGCTCTTTTTCATGATAGCTCGGATAAAAAGTACTTATTTTTTGGCTACCGATAAAAAGATCAAAATTTGACCCATTCTGACGAATACTGCCTAATGCATGGGTGAATTTGAAATCATTGTTGACCGATTGTAGCGGAATAAAACTTAAAGAGTTTTTTAAATGATTTAAACTTAAGTAAAAGTTATCATTAATAGTTAAATACCCATAATCATGTAAAAGCTTTTCGATATGTTCCGGAGTAAGTTCAAGAGAAGATTCAAATTCAATTCCCATAATTTTCATATATTCTTCAATCGCCCTAAGTTGGTAGAGGACTTTACTTTGGAGAGTAGGGAGATTTTTGCTGGTTTCAATAGCAAAAGCGGGCTTATTATTGATGACAGCAAAGTAAGTTAACGAGTGTTTCATAGCTTCATCATCAAAACGTGTATTTGTATTGCGTACATCAAAATAATGATGATTTTCGATCAAGCCTCTATTGAGAGATTGACTTACTTTGATTGCAATTTCATTGAGATTTCCGAATGGATGTGTATGGTTTAAGACACCTTGATCTATGACACAGGTTTGTCCCCAAGCATTTGGATTAAAAATAGTATTTTGATACTCTTTGCGATAAAAACCATGTCCATCATGAAGATTGAGAATGAGACCAATCTGAGGTTCTGTAATAATCTTTTGTATTTCTCGGACAGTTTTATAATCAGGATCATTGGGATCTATTTCTAAAAATTTTCGGTTCATATCTCCATTGATCCCTCGACTGTTATGTTGAATACTTGGACGGTTTAGATCCGGTATGATCCAAACATTTCCAGTTTTGATTTTATAGTATTGCGATAATAAAGATGCGGCAAAGTAGCTTCCAGGCTCATTTCCGTGAATGCCACCAATTACAAGGAGAGTAAGAGATTGCTGAGGGGTATTTTCTTTTTTAATCAGGGTAAAGGGAAGCGCAAATAATGCATTACCCACCAAAAGAGTAATGATAAATAATAACTTCATCTATTAATCTTCGGTAATAATGGAAATTGATTGATCTCTATTGATACGTATAAGTAACTCTTTATCGCCTTCAAAACGATGAGAATCACTGAGATAAACCTGGGTTAAAGTAACCCAAAAAAGATTATGTGCTTCTCCGGGATAAGGGATAATATTGATATTATTAAACGTGATAATTTTATGTTCTTCTTTTGCAAAGATACGTTCTTTATATGATTTGAACTGATTGAAGTTCATTCCATCAGCACGTTTGAATGAAGAATCATAGAAAGATAAATAGTCAATAATATTATTATCACTCCATGATGC
>NZ_JBAQPS010000147.1:0-2955 GCF_049305995.1 Sulfuricurvum sp. | reverse complement strand
GTACTCTCTACGACTGGCTTCGCGGGTTTGATCCGAAACGTGAAATCTCGGAAATTCGTAACTGTTTGGGACGTATGCTCTTCAACGGCGAACAGCACGAGAAAAGCGTTGAGAAGATTTCAGGGGGAGAAAAACATCGTATGATGCTCTCTAAGATGATGTTGGAGGGGGGGAATTTCCTCGTACTCGATGAGCCTACCAATCACCTTGACCTCGAAGCGATTATTGCACTCGGTGAAGCGTTGCTCGATTTTGAAGGTAATGTTATTTGTGTGAGTCATGACCGTGAGTTGCTCGATGCGTTTGCCGATCGTATCATTGAATTGCACCTTGATGGCACCTATATCGATTTCAAAGGTTCGTACGAAGAGTTTGCCGAGGCAAAAGCGAACGGGTCACTGTAAATTTTTGTCATTCCCGCGAAGGCGGGAATCTAGCTGGATTCCCGATCAGGTCGGGAATGACGGGAAGGGATAAAAACATGAATGATTACAAAAACTTTGTTGGATTAGGGGTTGCGGGTAATTTTGCACTCCATCTCGAACAAGCAGGGGAGAGTGCTGATTTCAAAGATGTCATAACCGAAGATCCAAACGGTCCCAAGGGGATGTTCCCTTTTTATATCCCGGGACGTACAGGGCAGCTGGGGGTCTATCCGATCAGCCATGATACCATTCTCCTCCCACATGAAGCGTGCAATGTTCAGCCTGAACCCGAAGTGGCACTTATCTGCGATCTTGCCTATGATGATGAGGGAAATATCACCAACATCACCCCTAAATTTTTCGGTGCCTATAACGATTGTTCCCTCCGCGTCGAGGGAGCTGCAAAAATCAGTCACAAGAAAAACTGGGGTGAGGCTTCTAAGGGGATATCATCTACTCTGATCCCGATCGATACGTTTGGAAAGGGGGGTGTGATGGAGAGATACCGCATCGCCTCTTTTTTACGTCGTGAGGGGATGCTGATGCGCTATGGCGAAGATGTTGAACTCACCGGGTACAGTTTCTTTTACGGAAAGCTCATTGATTGGATGAAAAACCAGATCAACTCTCAGATCGATTTCGGCCCGTTAGAAGCGATCAAATCATATCTCAAAGAAGCTCATAATCCAACACAAGCAATCATTAGTATCGGCGCGACTCGCTATACCCATTTTGGTGAAACCAATTTCATTAGAGAGGGTGATGAAGTGATTGTTGTGGTATATGATAATGATAAATACTGCATGAATCCGATCCTCTCTAAAGCGAATAAAGGGGAATTGATGGAGCAAGAGGGGATCAGTGCGTTGGTTCAAAAGGTGACGTGTGCTTAAAAGCGGACTTTACCGCCATTATAAAGGGAAGCACTATGAGGTGATCGGTGTAGCCAAGCACTCTGAAACTTCCGAGCAACTTGTGGTTTATCGCCCTTTGTACGGAGAGAGAGGATTATGGGTTCGCCCCTTTAAAATGTTTATTGAAATTTTACCAAACGGGGTAAAACGGTTCGAATACTGCGGAGAGGTTCAATGAGTCGCGGAACGAAACTCTCTCTTGATCTCGGAGCTTCATGGAATGAGGGGTGGAGTATGGAGGAGGAAACCACTGCAAAAGCATTCACAATCCTTGAGCCTTCTGCGCACCGCCTTGTTTTACAAAAAGAGAAACGTCGCGGGAAAGCGGTGACGCTTGTCGGCTCTTTCAGCCTGAGTGAAGAAGATGCACAAAAGGTTCTCACCACATTGAAAAAATCGCTTGCGTGCGGCGGGGCATATAAAGAGTTCTGGATGGAATTTCAAGGCGATATTGCCCCAAAAGTACATGAAGCACTCGAAAAATTAGGATTTAGATTTAAGAAGTAGATTCTACGCTATAATTTTCTCTCACTCCTGAAAAAGGTTTAATAATGCAAACATTAACCATTAAATGTAAAAACGATACGATTGCCGAACATATTTACAGTCTATTATCCCATCTTCCTAAAAATGAAGTTGTCATTTCTAAAAGTGCGGTAGATAGTGAGTTAGAAAAACATAAAAAACTCATACAGCAGTCTTTTGAAGATTTAAAAAATGGGAATGTGACCAAGACGGGTAAAATCGTCACGCTATGAAAACAAAGCTCGGATACGAAATCCAAAAAACAAAATTGTTTGAAAAGCTCATTGATACTTTGTATAAACGATTTAAAAATATTGAGTCTGATATAGAAGCGTTTGGCGATGATCTCGATGACGTATCAAAACTGGGTATACATCTCGGAAAAAACGTTTACAAAGTCAGAATCGCCAACTCCGACAAGAATAAAGGTAAAAGTAGCGGATATAGGCTAATCAGCTATTTGAAAATAGAAGAAGGAACACTCACCTATCTCTATATTTACGATAAAAGTGATTTGGAGTCGCTTTCTGAAAAGCAACTCGATAAGATTGTGATGGAAAGAGTGCTGTAAAACATTATTTTTATTGGATGGGTCTAGGATAGTTTTTGTATGAAACCAAAAATATTATGATCATAGACAATAAAATAACGGTAGCACCGATAGTAAATTCCATCATCCTTTCCCACGCAAGTAATTCCAGTATACCGCCTAGGGAAGCAAGTAAAGCTAGCCGATGATCTTCTACCATATTGAGAACATGTGCGAACACAATTGTAAATAGCATGACAATTGCAAAAAAATTCATATTAATTTCATTCATCGTATAGGTACCATTAAATGGAAAAATGGTGAAATACCATACACCAATAATAGAACCTACCCAACCAATATCACCCCATGGAATATTTTTATTATCTATCATGATAGTTTCCAGCTATTTATTTTTTTGTTGTGCCGCGTATTGTTGCACTTCCTGCATGGTAGTAAAGTTTGTACCATTTTGTTGATTTATTTTTTGGAGCATCATAGCTTCAAATGGGTTTTGGCGGGCCTTTGCCTGAGTTGTTTGAACAGATGGCTGACTTTTTTC
>NZ_JBAQPS010000146.1:0-1964 GCF_049305995.1 Sulfuricurvum sp. | reverse complement strand
GAATAGAGCAAAGTTTTGTAATGGTTTTTTCTAAAACCGGAATCCGTTTTTTCTTCCATGCCCATGCTTGAGGGAGAATATAGTAAATAATCTCTTTTTTCGGATAACGTTTACGAATCGCCTTCGCTAGAGGGAGATTAAAACCGGAAGAATCAATTAATAAAACTTTATCGGCTGATGCCGCTAAGTCAACCATTTGATCTTTCAAACGGAAAAAAAACGGTAGTTTTGTTATGGCATCCACGAATCCCATAACAGAAGTCGATCGAAGATCCACGATACTATCCCCTAACGAATGGTTGAATATTCCTGATAACTGAACATCTTCACCTAATTCTTTCACTAAATAAGATAGATGTATGTTTGCAGAGTGCTCTAATGCACTGACTAAAAGTTTCATGATCCTCCATCTCCTCGGGCACCTACATCGGGTTTATAATTACTTTTATTTTCTTGATATTCACTCAAAAAAGTGCTCAATGCATCAATCTCTTTATCACTTAATGCCATTGCAAAAGAGATCATAAGCTGTGATTGCTGGGTAGAACCTTTTTTGGCACGGTAGTCTTTTAATTTTGAGATTAAAAATGGTTTGCGTCGATAGGCTAACGCAGGATATAAATTGGTTCCCGTAGCCGATATTCCGTGACAACCGTTACACCCTTTTGAAAAATAAAGATTTTTACCTATTTTATAGAGGTCACTGCCACCATAAAGGAACATAGGTATCAAAAAAAAGATAATTTTAACCACACGTACCCTTTTTATAACATTTTTTTGACTAAAATTGCATAATTATACCTAATGGGAGCACTCTATGATCATTTCGGGCGCAATTATCTGTGATATCAACGGAGAACGTCATGCGGACATTCAGATTGAAGAGGGGATTATTAAGCGTATCGGGGAAAATCTCAGCGGAGATGAAATCGTTCGCGCTGATGGGTGTTATCTGATCCCAGGTCTTGTAGATACCGATGTACGACTCAAAGACTCACAGTTGAGTCGAACCAATTTGGAAAAACTTTCACGTCGAGCACTAAGCGGCGGTGTTACGACAGCCGTTTTGGCCAGTGATTCGACACCTCGTATTGATAATGAGATTACACTTGAATTCGTCCAACAACACCGTTGCTCATCTCATGGAGCTACTATTGAATCGGCTGTGAGTGCTTTGAGTGAATCAGGGGCATTGAGCAATATCGCTATTATGCTCAAAAAAGGGTGTGTGTCGGTACACACCTCTACCATCAACGATTACAATCTCATTACCCGTATTGCACAATATTTGAAAATGGCAAATAAAGTACTCTTTTATAAAGCAGAAGAGAACAGTCTTATTGAGAGCGGAGTGATGTCGGATGGTGCTATTGCGTCACAACTCGGTTTACCGGGGATCTCGCCCCTCTCAGAGGTGGTACATGTCGCAGCGATGATTGAAATTGCCCGTCATTTTGGGATTAAAATCGTATTTAAAAGTATTACGGAACCTCGATCGATCGAGTTGATCGCCGAGGCACGTAAAAATAATATAGAGGTAGAGTGTGAAGTGGCCATTCACCATCTCTTTAAAAATGATTCCGCCTGTATCGGATTTGATACCGATGCTAAAATCAATCCACCACTAGTCAGTGAAGCCAAACGACTTGAACTTATTGATGCTTTGAAACGAGGAACAATCCACTCTCTGAGCGCATTGCATCAGCCCAATTCTGATATCTACAAAGATATTACCTTTTACGATGCACATGTGGGGACAACATCTATTACTGAATATTTGCCGTTACTTTATACTTATTTGATAGAGACAAAAACACTCTCTTTTTCTGAGGTGATATGTTTGGCTTCCCATGCTCCGGCAGGACATATCGGGATTGTGAGCGGCGAAATAGGTGTCGGTTTAGCATGTGATTGTATTTTATTCGATCCAAAAGAGAGTTTTGAGGTTCCTCACCACCATAGCC
>NZ_JBAQPS010000145.1:0-5561 GCF_049305995.1 Sulfuricurvum sp. | reverse complement strand
AAAGCATTTCTAAAAGACTACGCGACAATACGCCTCACCGATACCCAGTTTGAAAAACTGATCTCATATCTCAACCATCTCAGAGAAGATACTCAACTTCCGCCCGAGTCAAAAGACCATGCACTTAAAGGTGACTGGAAAGGTTTCAGAGAATGCCATCTCGGTGGAGATATGTTGCTCGCCTACACTATTGAAGGCGATACAGTCATACTTGCACGACTAGGCAGTCACAGTCAAATTTTCGGATAAATATCCTCTACTTTATTGTAACTTCTCCGTTACCAAATCATTGACGACCTGAGGATTTGCTTTTCCTCCCGTCGCTTTAAGCACCTGCCCGACAAAGAACCCGAACAGTTTCGTATTACCCGCTTTGTATTTTTCGACATTGTCAGGATTTTTCGCCATCACGTCATCGATGATCGGCAAAATCACTGATGGATCACTGATCTGTACCAATCCCTGCGCTTCGACGATTTTGGCAGGGTTATCACCGCTTTGCGCCATCTCTTCAAACACCTGTTTAGCGATTTTGTTGGAAATGATCTCATCATCGATCATTTTGACCAATTCGGCGATCTGCGCAGCAGTGAATTTTAACTTATTTGCGTCTTTTTCTTTGAGTTCTCTCGCAACTTCGTTTGCCACAATATTAGCAATGGCTACAGGACTATAATATTCGTTGACAGCATCTTCATAAAATGAAGCAAGCTTTGCATCTCGTGCGAGGATGTTGGCGACTTCGCTATTAAGCTTGAACTCATTTGTATACTTCAAATATCGCGCCTGCTCGGCTTCGTTCATCGGTGCCACTTCACCATCGATCTGTACTTTTTTCTCTGCTGCTTTGCGCTCTGGTTTCACTGCGCCCTCGTCAGCTTTGTTCTTTTTGTTCCACGAGTCTTTCAGCCCTACAATTTTGTTAAATACCGGCGCTTCGTCGGTATAATCGATCGGATCGGCATAAAAATACCCATGACGCTCGAACTGGAAGCGGACATCCGGTTTTTCGCTGATGAGAGCAGGCTCGACCAGAGCGTTTTTTATGATTTTAAGCGAATCAGGATTGAGATCTTCGACCCCCTCCGGTGCTTCGCAGGTGTAGAGGCGGTCGTAGAGTCGTACCTCGACCGTTTTAGCCGTACTCGCATCAACCCATTGGATCGCACTTTTGACCTTGATACCGCTCGTATCGGAACCGCTTTTGGAGTCGGGATGATACGTTGCGATGATCTCCGTGATGTTGCCTGAACCGTCTTTGATCACCTCTTTGCAGGTGATGATGTAGGCGTGTTTGAGGCGGACGGGTTGTTCAGGGGTGAGACGATAAAAGCCCGCAGGGGGATTCTCGCTGAAATCCTCACGCTCGATGTATATTTCGCGGGAGAACGGTAGTTTTCGGCTCCCCTCTTTCGGCACATCCTCAGGGTAATACGAGGCATCAAGCTCTTCGCTCCCCCCATAGTTCTCAATCGTCACTTTGAGCGGGTCGAGTACGCACATCACGCGCGGTACTTTAGTATTGAGATCGTCTCGGATACAAAATTCGAGCTGTGCGACATCGACCATCGAGTTGGCTTTGGCAATACCGATCTGATGACAGAAGTTCAAAATCGACTCAGGGGTATACCCGCGTCTGCGAAGTCCTGCAATGGTCGACATGCGCGGATCATCCCAACCGTTCACATGCCCTTCGTTGACCAGTTCGAGGAGCTTTCGTTTGCTCATAACGGTGTAATTGATCCCAAGACGTGCGAACTCATGCTGATACGGGCGCGGTGATGTCAGCCCCAGCGTATCGAGTACCCAGTCATAGATGTCGCGGTTGTTTTCAAACTCCAGCGTACAAATCGAGTGCGTCACCCCTTCGAGATAATCGGAGATACAGTGACCGTAATCGTACATCGGGTAGATATTCCACGCATCGCCCGTGCGGTAGTGGTGGACGTGACGGATACGGTAGAGGAGCGGATCGCGCATCTTCATATTCGCCGCACTCATGTCAACCTTGGCACGGAGAACGTGTTCGCCGTCTTTGAATTCGCCCTCTTTCATCCGCTCCAAGAGATCGAGGTTCTCTTCGACGCTGCGCTCGGCATAGACGCTACGGCGTCCCGCTTCCATCACCGTCCCGCGATACTCACGAATCTCTTCTTCGGTGAGGCTGTCAACGTAGGCTTTGCCCATTTTGATAAGCTGTTTTGCATATTCATACAGTTCAGGGAAATAATCCGACGTATAGCGAACATTCCCCTCCCATTGAAATCCCAACCACTCTACGGCATCTTTAAGCGCTTCGACGTAACGGGTGTCTTCCGTCGTCGGGTTGGTATCGTCCATTCGAAGATTACAATGCCCCTTATAGTCCCGTGCGATTCCGAAATTGATCGCGATCGATTTGGCGTGTCCGATGTGGGGAAAGCCGTTTGGCTCAGGGGGGAAGCGGGTTACAACTTCGCTGTATTTGCCCGCGTGTAAATCCTCTTCAACGATGGTGCGTAAAAAATCTTTGCTCTCACTCATATAAAAAACCTTCTTAATCATAATACTGCACTAAATAAAATCCGTATTTTATCGAATAAGTTCAATTATAACGACATATTGGGGCAAAATCCCACCCTACAATGTTTAAAAACTCATCAAAACCTTACTTCCCTAATAATTTTAGTGAAAGTGAATCTCTCGAACAAATCTTGCATAAGTACTCATAATAACCACACTATGAGGACTAAATATGAAACGTGTTTATCTCGATAACAACGCCACTACCAAACTCGACCCTATCGTCAAAGTAAAAATGCAGCCATTTTTCGAGGATCTCTACGGAAACCCGAACTCATTGCACCAGTACGGTATCGAAGTGCGCCCATATTTGAATGAAGCGATGGGGTATATGTACGATGCGCTCAATGCACCCGATGCCGATGACATCCTCATCACTTCATGTGCGACCGAGAGTAACAATGCTGTCCTCAAAGGGATCTTTTTCAAACATATCCTCAAAGACCCTACCAAAAACCATATCATCGCTTCTGCGGTAGAGCATCCATCTGTCCTCGAAACTCTCCATTTCCTCGAAGAGAACGGTGCAGAGATCACATTTGTTGACGTTGATGCTTACGGTTATGTAAGTTCTGAGCGTGTGGCGGCAGCTATTACGGATAAAACGATTCTCATTAGTATGATGTGGGCGAACAATGAAACGGGGATGATTTTCCCTGTCGCAGAAGTAGCTGCTATCGCAAAAGAGCGCGGTATTTTGTTCCATACCGATGCGGTTCAAGCGATCGGAAAAGTCAAAGTCGATCTTAGTGCAATACCAATCGATTATCTCACGTTTTCAGCGCATAAATTCCACGGTCCAAAGGGAATTGGTGGATTGTATGTTAAAAAAGGGAAAGAACTCCCGAATCTCCTCCACGGTGGGGAACAAATGGGGGGCAAGCGTGCGGGTACGCTCAACGTTGCTTACATCATCGGGATGGGTCTGGCGATGAAACAATCGGTGGGACATTTGGCAAAAATGAACAGTGACGTTCGTGCGCTCCGTGACCGTCTCGAAGATGCCATCTCCCAACTGCCCGATACCATCGTCGTCGGCGATCGCGCTCGTCGTACTCCGAATACCATCCTCATCTCTTTGCGCGGTATCGAGGGAGAATCGATGCTGTGGGATCTCAACCGCTCTGGCATCGCGGCATCTACGGGGAGTGCGTGTGCTTCCGAATCGCTCGAAGCCAATCCCGTTATGAGTGCTATCGGCGAAGATCCTGAACTCGCCCATACGGCGATCCGACTCAGCCTCAGCCGATTTACGACCGCTGACGAGATCGACTACACCATTGAGGTCTTTATCAAAGCCGCGGAACGTCTGCGCTCTATCTCCTCTACCTACGCCTACACAACAGAAATTGGATGAGCTAGAACTAACAAATCAGCATGAGGCTAATGAAATACGAGCAAGTTCATCGTTCTTAAAACCTGCCTCACGACGTGCTGTACAATTTATATTAATTTTACGAGGAAAACTGTTAGGATAATGTTTATCAATAATTTCGAAATAACTAGACAGTTCTTTCATCGCCTTATTACAGGCAAATTCAAACCACACATCTCCTTTACGAACATGATCAATCTCTTCATGCAAAATAACATTTAACGCCGCTATTATTTTTTGAATCATCAGGTCATGACGATACGGATAGAGTTTTTTCAAAATCAATGGTGTTGCGTCCAATCCATTTGCTTCAAGATATCTCGGAACGACTGCCATTCGTTCATCTAAATCCAACGTCCGCATAGAAGCTTCAAACAATGCATCATGTACAGGATATTCACCATAATAGCTACCGAGTTCTCTGAGTAGCCCTTCTATCATCTCAAAATGACGAACTTCGTCTTCTGCAACTTCCAACCAATCTTTCTCAAATCCTGTACCACAATCACGGAAACGATACACTGCATCAAGAGCCAAATCAATTGCGCTGTATTCAATATGAGCTATTGCATGAAGAAGTAATTTTTGACCATAAGGAGTATTGAGCTTGTTCCGTCTTGGAACCTCTTTAGGATCGCTCAAAATACAAAAATTGGCATAAGACGGATTATCAAAAACAATTACTTTACTTGATGATTCATACTCGATTTCACCACACTTATAGGTAATGTAAAAATCTTTAAATAAATTAATTTTTTCCGTAGGAACCGAAGCCATAAGAATATTTTGAAGTGTTTGATAGAATTCCATAATTGTAATTATACAATACTATTTTATTGCGACACCATTGCCATTATTTGTAGTTGAATCGCATATATTTGTGCTTGAATGAAACCTTTTTCTTCCTCTGACGCACTTTGAAATTTTGATTCCAAAGATTTTAAACGTTTTTGTAATTTTTCTAGCTTGGTATCGCTAGAATTATCTTCTTCCTCACCATTGGTTTTATAGGAGTTCATTCCTTGAAGCTTTTTCAATCTATTATTTGTAGATGATATCGTATCTTGAATATTACCTTCTCCTGAAACTGCCAAATCGATTTGAGAAATCATTCCACCTTTTCCGTTTTCAAACACAAAAAAACTACTCTGCCGCATTGCTCCCATCAATCTATTTGACGAATTTTTAATTTCAAAAGGGGTAGCGATATCCCCCAAATAGATTGCTCCGATTCCCACTTCACCTATCGCGACAAGTTCATCTTTATGCTCCGTTTTGTGCCAAATTCTCAATTTATTAAAAATCGGATCATTCTCATCAATCCACCCATTTTTATCCGTATCATATCCTCGAAGTTCTTCAAATCCATTACCACTTTTTACCCCAAATAATTCATTGCCATTTTCAATCACTCCGTTACTATTTTTATCCAGTGCTAAAAAAGCACTTGTATTTCCCAACATAGAAATCTGATCTTCCGTTCCGTCACTATCAATATCAAAAAAGAAAGTTTTCGAGTTTAGTGTGGGAAAAGAACCATTAAGTTCGATGATTAGTGGGTCTACTAGTGCATTTAACTGCTCTTCCGCACTTTCGTAGATCAGTTTTGTTTGTTCCACAAAAC
>NZ_JBAQPS010000144.1:0-4421 GCF_049305995.1 Sulfuricurvum sp. | reverse complement strand
TTGACGTTGGCGGCGATTATGGCGATGGTGACGTTTCGCTATGAGTGGCGTTTCGCGTTAGCGGCGATTATCGCGATTGTTCATGATATCGTGATTACATTTGGTTTTGTATCCTATTTTGAGATCGATTTTAATATCGAGAGTGTTGCAGCACTGCTTATGATTTTGGGCTATTCGATCCACGATACTATTATCGTATATGATCGTATCCGCGAACATATCCAAGAGTCTAAAAACAGTGATTTCGTGATGATCGTAAATGAGGCGGTTTCACGTACTCAGTCACGAACTACGTTGACCTCTTTAACGGTTTTCTTTGTAGTTTTGACCCTTTTCTTATTCGGCGGAGACATCATGCTCGGATTCAGCTTCCCGATGCTGGTGGGTGTTGTCATCGGAACCTATAGCTCTATTTTCGTTGCGGCACAGCTCGTTGTTTGGACGGGATTTAGTGTTGCCGATTATCGTCAAAAAATGGCTGAAAAAGTCAAAATGCGTGCTGAAAAAGAGAAAATGCGTGCTCAATTCGAGCAGGGCATTGTATAAATAGGAGTTTTGTTTGAATTATATCCCCTCTGAGATAGAGACCAAATGGCAAAAATTTTGGGCAGAGCATAAAAGCTTCGAGCCGAGTGAAGATTTTACCAAGCCGAAAAAATATATCCTCAGTATGTTCCCTTTCCCAAGCGGACGGCTCCACATGGGGCATGTCCGTAACTACACCCTCAGTGATACGTTTGCCCGCTATTACCGTCAACAAGGTTTTAATGTTCTCCATCCGATAGGGTTTGACAGTTTTGGTATGCCTGCGGAAAATGCGGCGATTAAAAACGGTTCACACCCTAAAACATGGACGTATGATAATATCGATTATATGAAAAAAGAGTTCGCTTCGTTGGGCTTTTCGTTCTCAAAAGATCGTGAACTTGCAACCAGTGATGAACTCTATACGAAATTCGAGCAGGGCTTTATCATCGATATGTACGAACGTGGGCTTTTATACCGTAAAGAGGGGATGCTCAACTGGTGCCCGCACGATTTGACCGTTTTGGCGAACGAACAAGTGGTCGATGGGTGCTGTTGGCGTTGCGATACCCCTATCGTTAAAAAAGAGATGAATCAATATTATTTTAAAATCACCCAATACGCCGATGAGCTTTTGGAAGATTTGAAAAAGTTAGAGGGTGGATGGCCGAAGCAGGTATTGACGATGCAGGAGAACTGGATCGGCAAATCGAACGGATTGGCATTTGATCTCTTTTTCGATGAGGAGAGTAAAACTACGCTAAGTGGAGAGTTTGAGAGTTTCGATGTCTTTACCACCCGTCCCGATACGATTTATGGGGTTTCTTATACGGCGTTAGCTCCTGAGCATCCTATCGTCACGGCTATGATTGAGAAAGCTCTTTTGAGTGATGAGGTGATTGATCAAATCAAAGCGATGAAAAACAGCTCCTCTATCGACCGTCAAAAAGAAAAATCGGGAGTTTCTTTAGGGCTTAATGTCATCCATCCACTTACTCACAAAACGGTTCCGGTGTGGGTTGCGAATTTCGTCCTTATGGATTACGGTAGCGGTGCGGTTATGGCGGTTCCTGCCCATGATGATCGTGATTTTGATTTTGCCCAAAAATACGATTTGCCGATCCATGCCGTGATTAAACCGCTTGAGTCTGAATTGAATTTGACGAAAGCTTATACCGATACAGGGATTATGTTTAATTCACAAGCATTTGATGGGATGAACTCCAAAGAGGCGCAGGCTAAAGTGATCGAGCACTTTGAATCACTGAAAATCGGACAAAAAACGACCAATTACAAACTCAAAGATTGGGGAGTTTCGCGTCAACGCTATTGGGGTGCACCGATCCCGTTTGTCTATTGTAAGAATTGTGGTTTGGTGATGGAGAAAAAAGAGAATCTCCCGATCGCCTTGCCGCACGACATCGAGATCACCGGAGAGGGAAATCCACTAGAGAAACACCCGACATGGAAACACTGCAAATGCCCGAAATGCGAAAAAGATGCCATTCGTGAGACTGATACGATGGATACGTTCGTGGAATCAAGTTGGTACTTTTTACGCTTTTGCGCTTCACCTGCAAACTGGGAGAGCGAAGCATTTTCAAGCGAGCAAATCAAATACTGGATGGGTGTGGATCACTACATCGGTGGTATCGAACACGCTATTTTACATCTGTTGTACGCACGATTTTTTACCAAAGTGTTCCGTGATTTGGGATATGTCAATTTTGATGAGCCGTTTGAGAAACTGTTGACACAGGGGATGGTGCTCAAAGACGGGGCAAAAATGTCCAAATCCAAAGGCAATACCGTCGATCCTGATGCGATAATCCTAAAATACGGTGCTGATACGGCGCGTCTCTTTATTCTTTTTGCCGCACCACCAACCCAAGAGTTGGAGTGGAACGACAGCGCCGTTGAGGGGGCATATCGATTCCTAAAACGGTTTGCCGATAGAGCACAAAACGTCAATAAAATGAATACACTTGCGAGCATCAATCACGCTTCTTTGTCCAAAGAGGAAAAAAACGCCCGTAAAAAAGTGTATGAAGCACTCAAGCGTGCCCAAGAGGTGTTTGTCGAGCGGTATACTTTTAATACCATGATTGCAGGGGTTATGGAGGCGATGAATGCGCTGAATGAGCAATCCAATCGTGATGTATGGAGCGAAGGATACTGGATTTTGACCTCTATTATGGAGCCGATTATCCCTCACTTGTGTTGGGAACTCTCCAGTGAGCTATTCAACCGACACAATCTCAAAGAGCAAGTTGTTTTAGAGGAAGTGTTTGAAGTAGACGCACTGGTTTTGGGTGTTTCGATTAACGGGAAAAACCGCGCTACCATCGAAGTAGGCGTTTCGGAGTCTCAAGAAACGGTTATCGAGATCGCAAAAGCAGCCGTAGAGAAGTGGATAGAGGGAAAAGAGATTGTGAAATCGATCGTGATTCCGGGCAAACTAGTGAATTTGGTCATTAAAGGGTAAGAAAATGAGATACTGGATACTGATTGCTTTGATCCTTTTTAGCGGATGCGGCTATCAGCCAGCAAGCCATTATGCCAAAAACGTAGTAGGTGAGAGTGTCAGTACCGAAGTGGTGATTTCGATGGAAGACCCTCAAAATACGGTTCTTATTAAAGATGCAGTAGATATGGCGGTAATTACAAAATTTCGCACATCACTTGTTTCTAAAAATATTTCACAAACCCATCTTAAAATTGCGATTGGCTCGGTTGGTTTTACACCTTTACGCTATGATACGAATGGTTATATTATCACGTACCGTACGACTGTAGTAATGTCGATTGATCGTGTTAGCGGAGATAAAAAAACATCGTATTCGACGCAGGGGACGTATGACTTTGCGATTGAACCGAATGCAATTATTACCGATCAAGCTCGTTTTGAAGCGATACGACAAGGTTCACAAAAAGGACTTGATTCGTTTGTCGCTCAAGTAGCGGCACAAGGTGTGGAATCGAAATAAGGGGTAAATTATGACCATTAACCAAATCGTTCGAAATACGGTGGAACGTCTAAAGAGTGAGGGAAAAGTATGGACGCCTGATACTTACGCTGAAATATTTTGTTCTGAAGCTAAAAAAGCAGGATTCGCGGTTGAAGACTGTAGTGGTATTGATCGTTATGTAACTCTTTTAGATAAAAAAACTGCAGATGAAATAAAACAATATCGTGTTAAAACGACAGCGGAATTGGTTCGCTTTTTAATCTCTAAACTAAGTCGTCTTAATCCAGGGGAAGCATCGATACTAGTAGAACTTTTAAGTTCGTTAGCCAAACAAATAGCGCTGAGTATTGATGCATTGCATAATCCTGAAGCATCAGCATTGGCTAAAAAAACAATAGCAATATTAGAAACTCAGGGTGGGACGACACAGATTGAATTACTCAAACAGGCTTGGATAAATTTTCTGGCTTTATATGATGATTCATTTTTTACAAAATTGGGACAATTTGGGGCGATCGATACTTCTAATTTACGCCAAACCATTGAAAATCTGAATTTTCATGAAGGCACGACAGAAAATATAAGTTATATAAAAATAGTTCAATTGCTTCTTTCTTCACTTGTGCCATCTATTGCACCTACCATGGATACGACAACGATTCAATTATCTCAAAAGTTAAGAGATAAGCCTGAGTATATTGCAACAGTGGAATGTGAAAAAGAGCTGAAAACTGCTATTGCCATTCGGGTAGCATTGGATAAGCAAAGTGTTGAAGAGATGGTTAGTGCACTTGATAGGTTATTGGAAAAACTTTCTACACAGTTGATTGAATTGATTGAACGAAGTGAAAATTCAACTATTGAAATTCGAGAAGTTAAGCGCGATCTTGAAGCACTAGAGAGTAATAAACCGACCGATTTTAAAAT
>NZ_JBAQPS010000143.1:0-15383 GCF_049305995.1 Sulfuricurvum sp. | reverse complement strand
TCCAATTTAAGCTTTGGATTGATATTTTCCCAATTGGAAAAATCGATTGCTTTGCGCCCTTGATTGATATGATCTGCCATAACCCAAGAGATCGGAGCAATATTGCTATACCATGGGTGCAGTGTTTCTTGCGAGTGGCAGTCATAACATGATTTATTGAGGATACTCATCACTTTTGCATCTGCTTTTAGAACAACGGTTTCATCCACTTTGGTATTTTGAAAATCGGGTCTGATCAATTGAATCGCGATTGCAATTCCTAACACCCAAAAAGCTATTTTTTTCATGTATGATAATGTCCGATACGTCTGGAATGAATCGGCAAATTATAGTGGGGTAAAGTAAATATAAACGAGATTTTAAGAACGATGATGAAAAAGGGAAAGGAGAATGTCAAAGGGATAAACCCCTTTGACATGGAAATTATTTAATTCCTGCTACGTAAGAAGCAAGAGCTTTGATATCAGCATCTGACATTGTAGCAACTTGACCTTTCATCAATGCACCCATACCCGCTTTGTTCAAAGTACCTGCTTTGTAACCTTTGAGTGAAGTTTCGATAGCACCAGCTGATTGACCTTTTACGATCGCAGATTTACCAAGAGCAGCTTTTTCGAAGCTAGCACCGTGACAAGCAGCACATTTACCAGCCAAAGCTTTTCCATCAGCAGCCATCAAAGATACACCCGCGAACAACATTGCAAGAGCAATTTTTTTCATTTGTTTTCTCCATAAAAAATTTCGACGCTATTATAATCCTATCTATCTTAAATCACTCTAACTGTTTAACCTTTAATAAAGAGTTTGTTACAATATGATACTACCTTTCTAAAGGACTTTATATGCGCTATAGTGATATTGATCTAAATACTAAAACCATTTTGATAACGGGGGGTTCCGGCTTTATCGGTTCCAACCTTGCGTTTTATTTTCAGGAACATTATCCGCAAGCTCAGATCGTCGTGTTGGATCTATTTCGCTCCAACTTGACCCTTTCCAACGGCAATCTCAAAAGCTTTGGTCATTTTAAAAATCTCCTCGGGTTTCAAGGTGAAGTGATCAGCGGCGATATTAATGACAAAGTACTTTTAAATACATTGGCACAAAACTATAAATTTGACTATATCTTTCATGAAGCGGCGATTTCGGATACGACGGCATTGGAACAGGATTTGATGATCCAAACCAACGTCAATGCGTTTAAAGATTTACTCAATATTGCGGTTGAGCACGGGGCAAATATGATTTATGCCTCTTCGGGTGCTACGTACGGTGACGCTCCCTCTCCTCAACGGGTAGGACGAGAAGCTCCCCAAAACGTGTATGGTTTTTCGAAATTGATGATGGACCATTTGGCGCGTCAATATTCTCAAAAACACGATCATATCAGTATCGTAGGGTTGCGCTATTTCAATGTCTATGGACCGCGTGAATTTTTCAAAAATAAAACATCATCGATGGTGGTGCAGTTCGGTCATCAGCTCCTCTCTGGTAAAAATCCGAAGCTTTTTGAAAACTCGGATCAAATTTTGCGTGATTTCATCTATATCGAGGACATTGTTCAAGCAAATATCCTCGCAATGCATCCGAAAGAGTCCGGCGTGTTTAATGTCGGTACGGGTAAAGCGCGATCGTTTCAATCGATGGTCGATATTCTTCAGCGTGAACTTGGAACATCGTTTGAATGCGAATATATCCCCAATCCGTACGTCGGACGGTATCAGTTTCATACCGAAGCCGATATTGAAACGACCAAGGCTATTTTGGGCTATAAACCCCGTTTTGAATTTGAAGAGGGGATTGCGGCTTATGTCCCAGAGATTAAACGTCTACATGAGCAGGAGCTTTCATGAGAAGATTGCATAATTCTCATCCGCATATCCTCGTTATCGGGGATTTGATGATTGACCATTATTTGTGGGGAGGGTGCGAACGTATCTCTCCTGAGGCTCCGGTGCAGGTGGTGGACATTGCGCGTGAGACGACGGTGCTCGGCGGTGCGGGAAACGTGATCAACAATCTCGTCACTTTAGGCTCGAAGGTCAGCGTGTGCGGGGTCATCGGTAATGATGAAAACGGTGAAGAGCTATGCAAGATGCTGGAAGTTATCGGTGCTGATGGCAAAGGATTGGTAAAACAACTGAATCGAAAAACATCCAAGAAAAGTCGTATTATCGCCTCAAATCAGCAGATATTGCGCTATGACAAAGAGTCGAAAGACGCAATCGATGTCGTGAGTGAACGTGCTATTATCGCTTATGTGGAAAGCGTGATCGATACATGTGACATTATTATCCTCTCCGATTACGGCAAAGGTGTGATTACCGATACAGTTGCCGGTGGGGTGATAACACAAGCGCGCAATGCAGGGAAAAAAGTACTCGTCGATCCGAAAGGGAAAGATTATCGCAAATACCGCGGTGCCTATCTTTTGACCCCCAATAAAAAAGAGGCTTCCGAAGCGACCGGGATTGTAATCAATGATGAAGCAAGTTTGAAAAAAGCGTTATTAAGCCTTAAAGAGACATGCGATTTAGAGTGTTCGATGATTACCCTATCCGAAGACGGTATCGCAATATTCGATGAATCGATGCGCCGCTTTCCTACGGTAGCCAAAGAGGTTTATGATGTAACAGGAGCGGGAGATACGGTGATCGCCTCTCTCTCCTTTGCCCTAAGCTCTGGACTTAGTATCGATGAAGCGGCACCGTTTGCGAACCATGCCGCTGCTGTTGTCGTCGGTAAGATCGGTTCGGCTACGGTAACCCTCGGTGAGATCGAGGAGTATGAGTCGAGTTTGCATCAGAGCACGTCCGATATGCACATCAAAACGCATGAAGAGATTTTTGCCTTATCGAATCGTCTCAAAAAAGAGGGTAAAAAAGTGGTTTTTACCAACGGCTGTTTCGATATTCTCCATGTGGGTCACGTCAAATACCTCCAAGAGGCTAAAAGTTACGGTGATGTATTGATCGTTGGGCTCAATTCAGACAGCTCAGTTCGAGAGCTTAAAGGAGCAACGCGTCCGGTTAACAGTGAAGCCGATCGCGCCTATATTTTAGCGGCGCTCGAATCGGTCGATTATGTCGTAGTATTTAGCGAAGAGACGCCGCATGAATTGATCAAAAATATCGCTCCCGATATATTGGTCAAGGGGGGCGATTATGAAGGAAAAGTAGTCGTTGGAGCGGAATTTGCTAAAGAGTTACGGTTAGTGCAGTTTGTGGACGGTAAAAGTACGACCGCCACAATCGCTCGAATTAATGAAGGAACAACATGTTAAAAAAAATAATTTTAATGGCTCTAATCAGCAGTGGAGCATTCGCCGCGCATCAAATTGAAGCGAATGTAAATGATAAAGAGGTTGAAGGGCAAATTCGTCTTGATATAGGGCGTATGGGAAATGCGATGAGCAATACCTATATCGGAGCTCGATTTTTAAATGGGGATAACAATAACTCTCAAACAATCAATAATCCTGATCCGCTGATGGAGGTATCGTTTATGGTGATGCGTCCGGTTCAGGGAGTATCTGGGCTTAGATTAGGTCTTGGGATCAAGGCCGAATATACGACTATCGACGGTCGTCGCTATGTAGCAATACCATTGGGTGCTGAAGCGGAATTACAATTGCCAATTAATACTCCGTTCCCAGTATATCTCGGCGGAGCACTCTATTACGCTCCGTCGGCATTAAGCTTTAAAGAGGGGGATGGTTATTTGGAAACCCGTATTCATCTCGATGTTGAGCCGATTGAAAATGGACGACTAGAAGTGGGGTATCGTAAGATCGATACGGATCTCAAAAATGTTGATGTGACTTATAATGATTCATGGTATTTTGGGATGAGATTAGACTTTTAACAACTAAGATGGATCCCCGGATCAAGTCCGAGGATGACGTCATTCCCGCGTAGGCGGGAATCCAGCTAAGATATTTTTAACCGCTTCTATAACTTCTTCAGCCGTAATGCTTTTCATACACTCATGGTGTCCTAAGGGGCATTCGCGCTTCATACATGGTGCACATTTCAGTTCATGACGTACAATTACACTTTTTTCATTCATCCACTGCGATGTCTCTGCGTGGCGTGTCGGACCGAATATCGCGACGGTCGGCACGCCATACGCTGCTGCAACGTGCATCGGACCGCTGTCATTGGTGATAAAGAGATCCAATCCCCCGATAAAACTGCACAGTTCCGGTATCGTTGTTTTTCCGGCGAAATTGGTAACTTTAATCCCTTTGAGACGTGATTCAATCTCGTTTGCCATCCCCACTTCGTTGGGACCTCCGAAGAGGAGTATGTCGTAGCGATCGGCGTATTGGCGTGCCACTTCGGCAAACTTTTCGCTATTCCACCGTTTAGCACTCCCATACGTTGCCCCCGGATTGATTCCGAGTGTCGGACGCAAATAGCGGTGCGGCGGGATATGAATGTTTAGATTTCCGATCACGAGCGGCTGTGAACTGAGACTTTGGGCGATGTCACGGTACTGCTCCACCAGATGAGAGGGGTGTGAGGGTTTGATCGGATGTTTGAGCAGTAGAGTTGAGTGCCAACTGCGACGCCCCGCCGTGATCGGTGTAGTGCTCCAATAGAGCAGAAGCGAAGAGTGGAGCTGATTGCGAAAGGTTATCGCCATGTCGTGTTGACCCAACACTTTCGAAAATCGGTAGGTGTTGAGAAAGCGATTTCCCCCCTTTTTGGTTTCATCGACGTAGTGACGTTTACACTGAGGATGGTATTTGAGTGCTTCGATACTCACATGTGAGCCTACCAAGGTTAGTTCAGCTTCAGGGTAGATACTGCAAAGCACTTCGATAGAAGGGGTTGCCATCACCGCATCGCCGAGCCAGTTGGGGAGTATGATGAGTATTTTCACGATTGAGCCTTGTAGGTGTAAAATGGTGCCGAGGTGAGTGTCCATGTAATGTACAGGTCACCGCGTGGGGTTGTGCAAATGAGCCGATACTCATCGGCGTTGTGAGAGTAACTCATAAACTCTGCATCACCGAGGTGACTTTTCATCATGCGGTACGCCTCGTAAGCGCTCCGTTTACGGAGAAGTCCTTCGCGGTTATCGATCAAACCGTATCCGGGGGCGATGAGCTGATGCCAATAAACACAGCTCACTTTTTGCGACGCAAAGGCGAGGAGGTGGTAGCGAACCATGAAAGCGGCATAATCCTCTTCGCTAACACATTCATGCTCACTGGTAGGGGCGTAAGGGGCGGTGTTTTTGAGGGGCCAGTTGGTTTCGGTGATGATGAGCTCATGGGACGTTTTCGGGCTAAGTGACATGAGTGAAAACAATAGATTGATTTTCCCCATCAGATTAAAGCCCATTTGGGTATTTTCGGGTGCACCGCGACGATCGACATAAAGGAGGCTCCCTAGTGCATCAAAGCGTATTTTTGCGAGATTAAAGAGGGTATGGGCACTAAAGTGGTACTCGAAATCGATGACGTTCGAGCCGATGAGCTTGAGGTGGGGAAAGCGTGTTTTTTTCAGCTCATAGGCGACGCCGTAAAAATCGAGATATTCATTGACACTAAAAAATCCCCATTTGGCACGGTTGATGGTACTGCCGATGACATAGGTTTCGCATACCTCTTCGAGGGCTTCGAAAATCTGGATAAGATGATCGCGTGTCATATCGGGACTGGTGATGTGTTCACGGTCTTGCAATAGGGCAACGGTGATATGTTTACCGCTAAAACTGCGAATGAACGCAACATACTCATGCAACCGATCCATCTCCCACAGCGGAATACGGATGAGGAGTTTTTGGACACCCAACTCTTCGATCAGGTAGGGGGTCGTGTTGGGCTCTTTATCCAGATTAACCCCCAACCCGAAAAAATCTTTTCCAGTAATCGTGCGACGTTGTATAAAAGGAATCAACAAAAAGGCTATCGGTAAGGTTATGAGGGCAATCAAAAATGTTTTAATGAGCGAGGGGAGGGCACTACGGCGCATTTGCCGCTTAAGGGCACGATCTCGGATAATGGCGGGCTGATCGGAGTAATGATCCCAGGCAAACGGTTGTTTCATGGTGAGATTATAGCGATATTGGGTAAAATAACCGCATTAATACAAGGGCGAGTCATGAATATATTGGTAGTACGTAACGATAAACTGGGTGACTTTATAACTGCTTTGTCCACTTTCTATGTCCTAAAACACCATATCCCCTCAAATCGGATTATCGCTCTTGTCGCCCCCTTAAACCGAAAATTGGCAGAGTCGTGTGATTTTATCGATGAGGTGATCGTAGATAGCGGCGAAGATATTCTCGAACTTGCTTTTAAAATCAAACAGGCCCGTATCGATGCGTCGATTACCCTTTTTTCCAATACCCGTGTCGCACTGGCACAGTGGATTGCCCGTATCCCTATCCGTATCGCTCCGGCGACGAAAATCGCCCAAATCTTTTACAATCGTCGTATCACGCAACGACGCAGTGAAGTGAAGATGGCGGAGTTTGAGTACAATCTTCAACTCTCCCGTGCACTATTCCCCGACATTGTGTTGGATTTCCCCAAACCTCTTTTAACCTTTTCGGGAGCTTCGGAGGCGTATGACTCTTTTTGTCGTGAATACGGTATCACCAAGTCGGTAGTCGCCTTTCACCCGGGATTTGGCGGCTCATCCGATGCCAACTGGACATTGGCGGAATACGTTGAATTGGTCAAAATGGCTGAAGAGAATCCCCACATCGATGTCGTGATGACCTTCGGCCCCGATGAGGAAAAACTCTATGAAGAGGCAAAAGAGCTGTTGGACGAGAGCAGAGTGATTTTGTACCGTTCACGTGGGAGTGTCGTCGATTTTGCCAAACTTTTGAGCAGTTTTAAACTGTTTATAAGTACCTCGACGGGGACGTACCATCTCGCAAGTGCGGTTGGGTGTGAGACCTTTACCTTTTTTGCCGATTCATTATTTGCTTCAGCTGCACGTTGGAAGAGTATCGGAGAGAAACAGAGCCATTTTATGATCCCCAGTGACAGTGCGGGAAGAGAATCAATGTTTGAGAAGGTCAAGCAGGCGTTGAAAAATCGCCTTTTAGAACTCGTTTGAGTCTTTTTTTAAAATTCTTTGTCCGTTTGTTTTCATCGTTATGACGCTTCATTTTACGAATCGTGAGCGTTTCATCCAATCCGCTGAGCTTTGCGTATTCACGTCCCATAATCTCCAACTCTTCATCGGATGCCCACAGTTTGTTAAAATTTTCACACCCATCCAGCGGGCATATGCTTTTAAACTCCATACGATTAATATCGACGATAGAAAATTGATAGCCGCTTTCGATTCGTTTGATTAAAATGTTTCCGGGTGAATAGTCCTGATGCCATATCCCCGCTTGGTGTAAACCATACGTGTAGGCGGCAAAGGCGGTAAAGATCTCTTTTCGATCTTCGAGCGGTTCGAGGAGCGGTGTGCGGATCGTAAAATCGTAGTCGAAATATTCACTGATAAAGTAGCTTTCCGCTAACAGCCCTGATTCAAAAAATTCGATGAGGGCAATCGGCTCCGGTGTTGAAATGCCGAGTGATTGAAGTCGGAGTGCATTATGATACGATTTATACGCTTTGCTGCGACGAAAAAAAGTATAGACAATACGGTTGAGCAAATGGGGAACTTTAAACGATTTAACGACTGTTTTAACCCCTGCTAGCTCAATGATTTTAAGTTCATTTCGGGCTTTATGGATAGTGTGGTCGTCGCTCATAAAAATGGATTGAATATGCTCGAACGACTTTTTTAAGTGGGCATATCGGGGCTGATAATCACATTTGAACTGCATAATGACCTTTGAGTAAGTGAGGGTATGGTATGATACTTTATTATTCCTGAAACACTTCAAGAGGATGTGTATGCTCACCGTCGTAATGTACCATCATATCAACAGTGATGATCTTCCCCTTTCAAACTCTGATCGGATGATGGAAGAGCATTTAGCCCTTATATCGAAGCGTTTTACGACCCTTTTCCCCGGTGATCCAATCGTATCTAACTCCATTTGTCTCACCTTTGATGATGCCTATTTTGATTTTTACCATTATGTTTTTCCACTTCTAAAAAAATACAACCTTAAAGCACTGCTCGCTGTTCCGTCGACGTATATTCTAAAGGATACGGATGTTACCCCTGAGCGTAGATTGTCTCTTAAACACCATGAGATATACGAGGGAGATAATTACAAAACGTATGCACCGTTTTGCACCTATACCGAGCTGCGAGAGATGGTGACAAGCGGTCATGTGATGGTTGCTTCTCATGGGATGAATCATATTAATCTAAGCAATGAGGGCGTTGATTTAGAGCAGGAGATTTTCGGCTCCAAAGTTGCCCTCGAAGAGAACCTTGGATGCAGAGTTGACTCATTTGTTTTGCCCTATGGCAAATACAACGATGCGGCAGTTGCACTAGCACTTGAGCATTACTCATATGTATTTCGGATAGGAAATGCCCTAAACCCCTCTTGGGATGGTATCGGCAGACTTGTGTATCGGGTCAAAGGGGATGCTCTTAAAACACCGGACGAGCTTTTTAAACCTCTGAAACAACTGGGATTTTGGTTTAAAACAGTGATTAAAATACTCAAAGGATCACGATGAACGTATCAGCGGTGATGATCGTCAAAAACGGAGCGAGAACAATCCAAAAATCGTTGGAGAGTTTGGGAGGATTTGATGATGTTGTTGTGTATGATAACGGCTCCAGTGATGGGACACAAGAGATTACTTGTAGCTTTTCTAACGTAAATCTGATAGAAGGGGAGTTCGATGGATTCGGGACGACGAAAAACCGCGCGGCATCGTATGCTGTTCATGATTGGATTTTGATTATCGACAGTGATGAGGTGGTCGATGAGGAACTGTTCCATGCCCTTAAAACGCAAAAACTGGATTCAAATGCTATTTATATCGTGAATTTCCTCGCCTATTATAAAGATATCCCGATCCGTTACTGCGGCTGGAATAATCAAAAAATTCGCCGTCTCTACAACCGAAGCGTAACCCGTTTTAATGATAACTTTGTTCACGAAAATATCATCGATGAAGGGATGAAAAAACTCCTAATCGACGGAAATATGAAACACTACAGTTATATGAGTATCTCTGATTTTATCGTGAAACTGGATCGTTATTCAACCCTTTTTGCGACCGATAATGTCGGAAAAAAATCATCATCCCCTGCAAAAGCATTTTTCAACGGCTTGTACTCCTTTTTTAGAACCTATATTTTGAAACGGGGATTTTTGGATGGGTATGCGGGGCTTATCATCGCATTTTCCCACATGGCGACAAACTTTTACAAATACATCAAACTTTATGAGATGAATATGGAACAAAAGAGCAAACGTGGCAACTAAAATCTGTGAACTGTGCCTCTCCCCCGATCTTGGGGGATTAGAGCTTTATATGATGCGCCTATCACGTTATTTGGGAGATGCCTGTATCAGTATCATCAATGAAAAAGGGAAGCTGAAGGGGTATTATGAGGATACATCTTATCGCTATGCAACTCTAAAACGTCGCAACGTTCTCCTCTCATGGCTTAATGCTCGTAGATTAGCTCGTATCATCGATAAAGAAGAGATCGATGTACTCCATCTGCACTGGACGAAAGATTTGCCTTTGGCCGTTATGGCCAAACTCCTCTCCAAGCGTCGTCCCAAAGTCGTGCAGTCGCGCCACATGACAATGACCCGTTTCAAAGACGATTTTTACCATCGTTTCCTCTATAAAAATCTTGACATGATGCTTGCCGTCACCGCACAAGTTAAATCGCAGATAGAGAAATTTATCCCCTCCGATATCCGACCTGTAACCGAGGTGCTCTACATCGGTGCCGAACAACCAACACTGATCTCGCCCGAGGAGCGTGCAGAACGCCGACGTCAATTTGGACTCAATGATTCTTTTACGGTGGGGATCGTCGGACGGATCGAAGAGCCAAAAGGGCAGCATATCCTCCTCGAAGCAGTAAAAGTATTGCATCAAAACGGTATCGATGTCAAAGCTTTGATTGTCGGTCATTCGATGGATGAGGGGTATCTGCAAAAGCTACAAAACGACTATTCCGATGTTGCTCTCTTTACTGGATTCACCCGTGAAGCACAGACGATGATGCAGTTGTGTGATGTGATGGTTTTAGCAACCGAAAATGAGACATTCGGACTCGTATTGATCGAAGCAATGATGTGTGGTGTATGTGTCGTTGCGAGTAACAGCGGCGGACCATTGGAGATTATCGATGATCATGTTAATGGAGTGCTTTTTAAAACCTTCGACAGCGGTGATTTGGCAGAAAAATTAACGTTGTTATATCGTGACCGTATCTTTACTCAGCTATTGGCAGATGCGAGCAAAGTAAAAGCATTGGATAAATTTGAAAGTCAGAAACAATTTGATCCTTTAAAGATTATTATGGAGAAGTGTAAACAATGAAATTATGGTATGAAAAAGGTGCATGGGCATCTAAAAAAGGGAAAAAAGTAGCAGCAGAAATTATTCCGGAATCAGTTCAGTCGATCGCTGTAATCCGTCATGCAGCAATCGGTGATATGATGGTACTTCGTCCTTTTTTAGTGCAAGCACGTACTTTTTTCCCAAATGCTAAAATTACTCTCAGTATTATAAATAATTACAGTTACGGAGTTCCTTCTGATTTAGTTGATAGAGTACATTGTATTGATAAAAAAATTAATGGTAAAAAAACCTCTTTTATGTATCGTTTGAATCAAATACGAGAACTTGGTGAACATGAGATCATTTTTGATATGGCTGATACGGGTCTTTCAAGAATGACGTGTTTATTGAACTCGGCAAAACTAAAAATCGGGTTTCCGTATCGAACATTTAAAAATTATTTATTTTATGATATTGCTCTATTGCGATCGGATTTAGTGCCTGAAGTTGAGACATTGCTACATATGCTCTATATACTGGGTGCACCTAAATTAGTGAGACTGAATTATGGGTATCCAACATACGAAACTAAGCGAGAGAGAGCATACATTATTTATTTTACCAGTGCGTCTCTCGGATTTAAATGTTGGCCGAAAGGGCATTTTTTAGAACTAATTAAAAGTATGGCTATCCGTTATCCAAGCATCGACCATATTATTTTAGAAGGGATTAATTCATTTGAAAAGGTTGATGATCTCGTACTGCAACTTTCTCAATATACAAATGTTATGAAACAAGAATCATTACCGTTAGAACAGATTATCCCTTTTCTAGGAGAAGCAACTCTTGTTGTTTGTGGTGATACGGGAATTCGGAATATGGCGATAGCTACCGATACTCCAACGGTAGGAATCTTTTTCTTTACGGTTCCTTATCGCTATTTACCAATCAACCCAAAGCACAAGGCGGTATTTAATCATGATGGCACCGTACCGGATATTAAATCAGTATTGTCCCAAATTGAGTTAATGGATCTATTATCTTACTGATTGTTGATAACGTAAACTTTCATGTATCGGTGCTCCGGAAGCCACGAATAAAAAGAGCGATAATCCATTCTTTTTCGTAAATATACGTCGAAACTGTTTGAGTACAAGGGCCGTTTTGATCAGTAATCGTTCAAAGCAACTGAAATGTTTGTCGATTAACAGTGTATAAGAGATATAAAATTCTTTCTCTAATGCAATATTGCGGATAGAACTGCCGCCACCCACATGAAAAACTTCTGCTTCGGGAAGAAAATAAATTTCTTTACCGTTATTCCATACTCGTTTACAGATATCTTCTTCTTCGCAGTAAAGAAAAAAGACCGTATCAAATCCGCCTATAGCATTGAACTCTTCTGCCCTAAAAAACATACAGGAGCCGCTGATAATCTCGACGGCAGTGGGGGCTTCTAATCGTACTTTATTGCTAGGAAACGGTTTGGATGATAACTGACGATGAACTGAATTACCAAACCATTGTTTGATGACCGATGGGAATTGTTTATAAGAGGATGAAAAATGCCCTTTTTTATCAGTTATTTTGGCGGTCGCTACAGCAATATTGCTATGCCCATCCAGGTAACGTTTCATAATACTTCCGACATCGTTGAGAAATAAGCAGTCATTATTGATAAAAAAGTAGTATTTTCCATGAGCGGAGTTGACCCCCAACATATTACCGCCTGCAAATCCGTTATTGATGCGATTACGAATAATAGAAACCCGAGGAAAAGAACTGATAGTGTCGTGTAGATGGGTATAATCTTCGAATTCTGATGCATTGTCCACGACAATGATTTCATAGTTGCAATCATTGAGCGTATGTGCAATAATACTCTCCACAACAGCAATCGTATGATGCGACGAATTGTAATTGATCGTTATGAATGTGATGTCGATATTAGAGGGTGTATTTTCCATATTTACCTATCATAAAGTGATATGCACCTAAAAGTTTGGCACCTATTTTTTTACATTTTTGATCTTCGTAGAGGAGGATTTTAGTCACATCATGGATAAAAACAATATTCAAAACTTTTAAGAGGCTAAATTCTTGAGGGAACGATTTGCCATATTTACGAGCTAAATATAAATAATTTCTCGCTATATAATAAGCTCTTTGTGGACTATGTTCTCGTTTGTATTTGGTCTTTCGTGTCAGCAAATTTTTCCGTTTGTGTAAAATGCCCAACTGATGCTCTAATAAAATATTTTTAAAGAGGAGTGTTTTATACCCTGCTAATTTAACTTTGGCACAGTAATCAAAATCAACGACATCAATAAATAAGTTATCATCAAATCTTCCAATAGTATTGAAAAGGTTGAGATTTAAAAAATTTCCGGAAGTAATAACTACAAAATGCTCTTCATAGGTACAATCGGAAACATTTTTTTGAATTGCTTCAGGACTAAATCTTCCTGTATTGGGTGCGAGAAGAGCTATGGCGGATACATCAGAAAGTAAACCTAAACAATCCAAATAATCTTGAAAGTTGACAAACTTACTGTCTTGATCCATTGTCAGTATCCAGCTGCTACCGTGATCGATTGCCGTATCACAAGCGATATTTAGAGCGGTTGCAATTCCTAAATTACCATGATTGTCGATATAGATGAGATTGGGATAGATATTTTTTAGAATTTTAATAATCTCGGGTTGTTTACGGTCAGAATTGTCTACGACGATGAAATGTTCCACTCTATCTGCATAAGTAGCGATATTTTCGATTATATCATTTGATGGGTTGTAGAGTATGACACAAGCAGAAATATTTATAAATTTTTGGTTCATAGTATAAACAACGTGTATAGATAAAATTTTAATCCATATCCAGCCCGTTTGGCACGTTTTAATCGTTTTTCTTTACGAACAATTGCAAAGAGCTCATCAACATTTTGAACGAGTACCTTTTGGAGTTGATAATTTATAAAACAAGAGTCATAATTTTCGAAATGTTTAATGAGTGCATTGAGAATCTGTGTTGTTTTCACATCTCCAATTTTGATCGAAAAGTCTCGATAAGGGATAAAGTCTTGAAGCTTTAGTTGAGCGATTCTTTGTTTTTCTTTCGCTTTTAGCTTTATACGATTTAGGCGATAATGAAGATTTTTCTTTTTTATTTTTATAGAAAGGGTTGTTACTTGTTCATTATGACGTCGATAGTAAGTCATTGGCTCGTCAGTGTAGGTAATAGTTCCGATAGAAGATGCAACGTAAGCAATCCAAATATCGTGATAGGATACATCAGGAATAGGCAAGATATAAGATAACAACTCTTTTTTAAACATAAGTGTATTACCTGAAACACAGTTACTGAAAAAAAAAGCTTTATTGCAATTTCCGGAAATTAAATTATTTTCTGGTCGTATAAGCAATTTGTCTAAAGATTGTTCACGTTCATCAATTAATATTGCATCGGAATAAATTAAGATATTATCACCTATCTCCGCAATAAATTTTTCTATTTTATTAAGTTTCCATATATCATCTTGATCAGCTAATGCGATAAAATCACCGTTACATAATGAAATTGCTTTGGAAAAATTTTGAACAAATCCTAAATTTTTTTCATTCTGAAATATTCTGAGTCGCTTATCTTGGAGTTGATAGTTATGTAAAATATCCATTGTTGAATCTTTTGATCTATCGTCCACTACAATCACTTCTATATTTTGATAGGTTTGATGAAGGATAGATTCAAGTTGTTTTTGAAGGTATTTTTCTCCATTATAAGTGCATATTGCGATTGAAATAAGGTTCATTTTTTTCTCAAAATGTATGATTTTATTTTTTTTCTTGTTGTATTGATTGTATCAAAAAAGGAGAGTAAAAACCTTGGAGTAATTAAAATGCGTAACGTCTGTATTACAGTTCTAAAACGATAAAGGTATCGAAGAGCATCGGATGTATTTGTTGGTTTCTTTTCTATCAGCTTAAATATACTTTTTAATGCATTATTCAGTATTTTTTTACTTTGAGCAGTATCTGTTGCATATAAATCGTATCCAAATCTATGATTTAAAATCACATTTCGTCGATATTCGGCATATTGCAGTATATTAAAATAGCGCTTATCTAAATCACTGTTTAGTTGGCAGGTTCCTTGTTCTTCATGTATACGAAAGTATGAAAGAACTTCATCAATAACATATAAATTTCCAACACGTAAATGTCTTAACCACATATCTTGATCAGCAAACATTAAAATAGAAATATCAAAGAGCCCTAAATTTAAGTTAGATCGTCTGAACATTACTGTAGTGGGTTCTCCAATCCAATTACCATGTCTTAATGAGGAGAGGATAGCTGTTTTGGCTTCTATGAGACCTGTATGCGGTGGTTTTAATATTTCTGTTTTTGAACCAAAATATTGTCGATAAGATGTGACAACAGAAACAGTGGGATTATTCTCAAAAATAGTAACAAATTTTTCTAAAAGAGTAGGTTCAAATTTATCATCAGCATTTAAAAATTTGATGTAATCACCAGTAGCAAGCAGGAGTGATTGATTGTAGTTTCGATACATTCCGATATTTTCTTGATTACGTATAAATTTGACTCTAGGGTCATGTTTGGCATAAGCGTTTACAATCTCTTCCGTATTGTCAGTTGAACAATTATCGACAATAATCAGCTCAAAATTCTCAAATGTTTGTTCCAGAACACTATCGATTGCTTCAGGAAGATATTGGGCGTAATTATACGCAGGAATAAGTACTGATACCTTAGGATTTAGCATCTACAAACCCTCTAATAGTTTTTATCATATACCCAATCGCGTCATCCCCCATCCCCGGATAAAGCCCGATCCAAAAGCTGTCATTCATAATCTTGTCCGTATTCGGTAGATCCCCGATAACACGGTAATCAGTTCCATTAATCATACTATCAAACATCGGATGGCGGAGCATAT
>NZ_JBAQPS010000142.1:0-6005 GCF_049305995.1 Sulfuricurvum sp. | reverse complement strand
CCGCGCGGAACCGCTCAGTGCTTTGGGTGTAGACGTTGAGGGCATTTCCGATAATCATCCCTCCGATGGGGATCATCTCATGGGGAACCATATGGATCACCCCAAACGCCATCATCGATAAAAAGACAATTCCCGAAGAAGCTCCAAGGGTGAAAAAAGCAATTTTAAAACTATGCTCTCCCAGAGGGGAGCGTTTTTTCGCCGTATAGGCACCGAAGGTCACCATCCCCAGTAATACAAAAAACAGTAATGAGGGATGTTCAATCTTGAAAAGATAGACGAGGGCATAACCGAGAAGTCCCAGCTGAACCATAGCGAGGATCGAGTTGGTAAGGATCATTTTTTCCAGACCAAAGTTTTCACGGCGTGAATACCAAAGGGCAAAGATGATGAGAAGGTATGAGGCTAAAAAAGAGTATTGCATAAGCTATTATACAGGGTTCTATACCACTGTAATTTCTATCTTTTTATTAAAAGCATTTCCGAGTTTTTGTAAGAAATCGATCCCTACATTGACGGAGCCATTTTCAATACGGCTAATGACCGTCTGTGTCGTTCCTAGCTTTTTTGCCAATTCACCTTGGGTAAGTTTGTATTGTAATCGCAGACCAACTAAAATGTCGATAATTTTAAATCGTAACTCTTTTTGCTCATACGCTGTTTTAAAATCACTGTTTTGGAGTGATTCGTTTAGATGGTGTTGAAAATTATCCATTTTGTACCTCTTTTAGCCGTTTGATGGCGATGTCAAGCTCTCTTCTTGGGGTGGCTTGTGTTTTTTTCTGAAAACCGTGAAGCATTACGAACGTTTTATCTGTGTGGGCGAAATACAATACCCGATAAATACCGGATTTGTCTTTTGCTCGTACCTCATAAACTTTGTGTTCCAGTGGTCTTACAAATGGAAGTCCTAACTCCGTGCCATATTTTTGTAAAAGAGTAAATATCCTGAAAATTTCAGCTTTCGGCTCATGATCAAGATCATCTAACCACTCTTTTACAGGTAACTTACCATTTTGGTTTTGATAATAATTTATTTTCCACTGCATGGTTATTATATCTTATTAGATATATTTTTGTCAATTGAGATATTAATATTGAGTGTATCCATTGTGAAACCTCTTATGTTGATCATAACAGTATAAGAATAATTTTTTAGTTGAGGGTGAAAAATGACAAATTGCAATATTGAAGTAATAAATTGAGTTTCCCCGAAAGGGGAAAGGAAATATTAAAGAGTTTCTGCGTGTTCAGCAAGATACTCGGCAACACCCTCAGTGCTTGCTTTCATACCTGCGTCCCCTTTTGCCCAACCAGCCGGACAAACTTCACCGTGCTCGTTAGTGAACAACATCGCATCGATCATACGGAGCATTTCATCGATGTTACGTCCGAGTGGAAGGTCGTTGATAACGGCGTGACGGACGGTTCCGTCTTTGTCGAGGAGGAATGATCCGCGAAGGGCGACAGAATCACCTAGCAATACATCGTAATCGCGTGAGATTTGTTTGTTCAAATCGGCTACGAGAGGGTAACGAACTTGTCCGATACCGCCTTGGTTTACCGGAGTGTTTTTCCATGCAAAGTGGCTGAATTGTGAGTCAACCGATACACCGATAACGTTGATTCCACGTTCTGTAAACGACTCTAAACGGTGATCAAACGCGATCAATTCAGATGGGCATACAAATGTAAAGTCCAACGGATAGAAAAACAATACGGCACCTTTTTCGCCGAGGTTTTCGTATAAGTTGAAGTTATCAACGATTTGGTTGTTCCCAAGAACAGTTGTAGCGGTAAAGTCTGGAGCTTTTTTAGTAACGAGCATGAGATTTCCTTGTGTGGTTTTTATAATGTAGGGAAATTGTAACACACGAAGATTAATTCAAATAAGTTACAAGAAAGTAACCAAAAAGTCTAAAGGAAAATTTTTATTATTTAGAATTAAATCTCTAAACTCTATTATTCCTTTCGATATAATCACTCCATGATTACCTTTAAAACCCTCTTTTCGATGATGCGCGATTACAAACCGGAGTTGATTCGTGCGAACCTGATCGCGATTATCGCGACATTGGTGAGTATCCCTATCCCTTTGTTGATTCCGCTATTGGTTGATGAGGTACTTTTGCATAAAGGGGGGGTGGTCACTGATATCATCGACAAACTCACTCCGTTGCAGGAACCGCTTTTATACATCGGGATTGTACTGTTCGTAACGGTATCGCTTCGATTTTTATTTTTTATCCTGAGTGTCCTCTCACAGCGTTATTTCATCACCCTCTCCCAAGAATTGAGTTTTAAAATCCGTACTCAGGCACTGAATCATCTCAAATGTGTTTCGATGTCGGCGTATGAGGCTCTAGGGAGCGGGAAAGTGGTGACCCATCTCGTCACCGATATCGATACGATCGAGCAGTTCATCGGGGGGGCACTCTCGAAACTGATCGTCTCGGTAGCGACCCTCATCGGCGTAGCGGTTGTCCTTATCTGGATCAACCCTCTCTTTGGGATTTTGATCTTGATTTTTCAACCCATGATTATGATCGTCACGCGCAAGATTTCGGGTCGTGTCGGGAAACTCAAAAAAGAGCAAAACCACACCATCGGCGAGCTCTCCGACACCCTCACGCAGATGTGTGATCTCTTCGGTCAGATCCGCGCGAGTAACAAAGAGGAGCGTTTTGTCGAGCGCAGCATCACTCAGGCACAGCATCTAAAAGAGAGTGCAGGGCAATACGGCATTCAGGCGTTGCGGGGTGAGCGGTTTTCGTATACCCTCTTTTTGAGCGGTTTTGAGGTCTTTAGAGCCCTTGGATTGGTGATGGTTCTCTACTCCGATCTCTCTATCGGATTGATGTTCGGGATTTTCGGCTATTTGTGGTTTATGATGACCCCGGTACAGGAGCTTTTATCACTCCAATACAGCTTTGCCAATGCTAAAAATGCCCTATCTCGGCTTAATGAACTCCTATCCCTCCCAAAAGAGCCTGCCTTTACGTCACACAAAAACCCTTTTGCCACAGCCAAAGGGATCAGTATCGATACCTCTGTATTGGAGTTTGGGTATAACCCTAACGAGCCGATACTAAAAGGGTTAAACCTCTCCATCGGTGCAGGGAAGAAGGTAGCGATCATTGGTGCCAGCGGTAGCGGTAAAAGTACCCTCTCGCAGTTACTGGTTGGGTTTTATCCTCCGACATCAGGAGATATCCGTTACAATGGAGTGAGTGTTCAGGAGATCGGGTTCTCCCGCATACGTGATGCGGTTTTTGTGGTTTTACAGCAGCCCTTGATGTTTAATGAGACACTGCGATTCAACCTCACTATGGGGGATGAGATCAGCGATGATGCGATCTATGAAGCCCTCCGTATCGCCCAGCTGTATGATTTTGTCTCCACCCTCCCCAACGGCCTTGAAACACAGGTAGGGAAACTGGGGATTCGACTTTCAGGCGGACAACGTCAGCGTCTCAGCATCGCGCGGATGGTATTGGCCGATCCGAAAGTGGTAATTTTCGATGAATCGACCTCGGCACTGGATGTTCATACCGAATCGGCCCTTTTTGAAGCATTGGAAGCCTTTTTGCAGGATAAAACGGTGATCATCATCGCCCACCGTCTCAGCACGATAACCAAAGCCGATTATATCTATGTCCTCGAAAACGGGAGGCTCCTCGAAGAGGGGACACGGGATTCACTCGAACATTTGGACGGAAATTTCAAAAGCTTTGTTCACAAACAACATTAAAGGGATAGTATGGAAAACAAAATGTTTCTCCGTTTCATAATTTTTACGGCACTAGGGCTGGTAACATGGCTCTTTCTCCCTTTTTTAAAAAGCTTTTTCGTTGCTTTATTGCTCTCGATCGTCACCTTTCCTCTCCATCAAAAAATGGACACGATGCTATCTCGATTTAGAGGGTTGCATGGGTTCTCTTCTATTGTTTCAGCGGCACTGGTGACCCTTGTTTTTTCCATAATCTTATTTATGCCGATTGTCGTTTTCTTATATACTCTCTTGGATCAGCCTACCGATACGGTGATGACGATAAAAACCTTCGGCGATCAAATCGATACGTTATCTTCTCGTCTCCCCGATGTTTTGTCGTGGCTCAAAGAGCCGCTTGAAAAAGGGATCATTTTAGCCAAATCCCACAAAGACGAGATTATTGCAGCGCTTGCCGCATGGTTGGGTGATGGTCTTAAAACGTTTATGTCTATGCTCACCGAACTGAGTATGATTGTCGTATTTTTCTTTTTTCTGACATGGTACGGTCGCAGCATCGCACTGTTTTTCTTCCCGATTATCCCTCTGACACGGAGTGTTAAACGGCAGTTTTTCGGTGATATGATGTCGACAACGGCCGTGGTTTTTTACACTTTCGGCGGGGTTATGATCGCACAAGGGTTGGCATTTGGGATTTTCATCGCGTTTTTTGAGGGGTATAACCCGTTTGTCCTTGGATTTATGACGGCGATATCAGCGGTTATCCCGATCGTCGGTACGGGGTTGATATGGATTCCGGTAGCACTCAATGAGTATTTTGCGGGGCATATCGCCAATGCAGTCATTATCAGCATCTATTCATGGGCGATGATGGCATTTTTTATCGATAACATTGTGAAATTGGTTATTTTAAATTTCGTCAATCGTATGATGAGTGATGGAAATAATCGGTTAAACGAATTTTTGATTTTCTTTGCGATGGTGGGAGGATTGGCGACATTCGGGTTTTGGGGATTTATCTTCGGTCCGGCGATCGTCGCATTTGCCTATACGACACTTCGCCTTCTCCGTAAAGCACAGAGACCTGTATTATGAAGTCTGAAGGGATTTAACCTCGTCGCGCAACTGTTTAAGTTCAGCCATGATGGCGGTAATTTCATCAACCGCTTTAGGCTCATTACCGTGAGTATAGCGTTCAATGGTTGATTGGACACTTTGAGTTAATGAATCGAGTTTGTTTTTCGCTTTATCAATTAAAACATTATGATCTATATTGAGGTTTTCTTCGAGTTCATGGATTTTATCGACAATCTCATCTTGGTGTTTAAACAGATAGTACCCTGCCGCCGCACCGATCGCGGCACCGAGGATAAAGCTGAGAGTGTTGTTTTGATTCATAGGTTACTCCTTATTTTTTTTCTTGAGGATTTGAGACAGTGCTCCGATAGCAAGTGAACCGATCGTCACTTTTGCAATACCGTTAGAAGCTTTAAGCGCCAGAGTTTTAGTCTCATCATGAATGAATGAAATTAGATTGTGTAATTCGTTAAGAGAGAGTTTTGATTTATCGCTGATCGATTTAGTCTCATCTTTGAGATGGAGTAACAGTTCATTTACTTCATGCAATGTGAGGGCTGTTTTGGTTGAGAGGAAACTGAGTTCATTTTGGATATGTGTAACGAATTCATGAATTTGCTGCATCGTTTTGAGGGCATGTAAAGCGACGATAATAATCATTGTAGTAATGAAAATACTGCATAATGCAATTATCCCTACAAAGACGGTTAAGAGTTGATTTTCCATAGATGTATTCCCTTGTGTGTCTGCATGATACCGCACTAATCCTTATACTTTTTTTGTTATGATGTTTTAGTATTTTATGTGGGGATGAATAATGACTAAATGTATTTACTTTGGAATAGCAGTATGTATAATGTTAAGTGGATGTACGATGCAAACTCAGATGCCCACACAAATACCTTTAATGGGAGAGTGGAAGTCGACAACATCGGAAGCTACAATCTTTTTTGACAAAGGGCGTGTAAGCGGTAGCGATGGGTGTAATCGTTATGGATCATCGTATAGTGTTGTAGAAAATAATATTTCTATATCCAATAAAATGATGTCAACGATGATGGCGTGTGAATCTGAACGGATGAAAAGTGCCGATACATTTCGACAAGCTTTAATGGCAGCTAGACACTATCATTTAGACGGCAAAAAAATAATTTTGATGAGTAATACCGGTATTATTGTAGAAGAATTTGTATTGCTG
>NZ_JBAQPS010000141.1:0-1691 GCF_049305995.1 Sulfuricurvum sp. | reverse complement strand
AACACGTACCGCTCGATGAGTGAAAGCGATTTATAGAGGGATACGTTTTTAGTGATTGCGAGAATATCGTTTTGGTATGTTTCATCATTAACGACATCGAAGTAGATTTTTTGAAAGAGCTGCTTTTTATCCTCTTCACTGATAACATCGAGTTTACCGTCGATCTTCGCTACATCAGCATGGCGTTTGAGAATCCCTAAACAAAACCCGTGTATCGTCGTAATGTTTGCCTCTCCCATCTCCTCTATCGCCTTATTCAACCGCGCATGAATATATTCTCTAGCATAGGGTTCCAATCCCTCATAGGCTAAAGCGATCGATTGTAAGTCGCCGTCTTTGGCATCCAGCGTATCGGCATGTAAAATCTTATGAATAAGACCGAAAATCCGCTCTTTCATCTCCAATGCCGCCGCTTCGGTATAGGTGATAGTGACGATTTGGCAAAGATCGGCTTTTTTCGTCTCACGATCATTGTAATAGTGTTCCTGCCCCGCCTCTTCGACAAAGAAATCAAACCCCAACAGAATATTGATAAACCGCCGTGAGAGGGTATAGGTTTTACCGCTTCCGGCTCCGGCACTGATGGCGAATGAGGTTTGGATAGAGAATTTATTTATCATACTTATATTCTCATTATTCATGGCAAGAACAAAAGATTTTCTTGTAAGTCAGGATTCTTTAATTCTTCAATCTCCCAGTGATCTGCCATAAATTTTAGTAATTTAATACCTCTTTGTTTAATTTCATTTATTGTCCATTGAGGTTCTTTACTAATTTCTCGTTCAGCGTATGACCCATTGCTGTAACCAACCATATCTTCGTCAGTTTTCCCATTTTTTTTGATTTCAAAACAATAATTTTGTAATGCTGAATTTTTTGATACCGAAAGAGGTGTTAAATTACCTATAGTATTACAAAGGTTTTTAATTTGTTTTGTATCAAATTGACTAAATGATTCCTTCCAGCACTGTTCAACTAATGCTTGTGGCATAACATGTTCGATGCTACGATGACCATTTTTTGCTTCATTGTAAGCTTGCCAATGAATCATGATTTCACTATTTCGACTCTGTTGTTTCAAAGATAGTTCATATTCAAAAAGAAAATATGATAACCCGCTCCAGCTATAATATCCATCTTGATTTTTAAATTTTTCTGCTAAATAAATTTTAAATTGTTTAATATCAATATAACTTGCATACCACCAATTTATGCCAGAAAATTTATCATTAACAGGATCAGCTGTTCCGATGATATTTTCTATGCTCAATGCTTTTTGGAAATACTTTCTAGCATAACCATAAAACTCACTATCTCCCGTATTTGATCGTCTTTGTGAAATCCTAAAAATCACAAAAATATATTTTTCCATTAGCTTCAATAGATTACATACTTCGGTAATATTATATTTATCATCTCGACTAAATATGGACATCAATAAAGGTGTAAATGCACCATAATTTAATCTATATAACTTATCTAGCAAAAGCTTTATTTGGTCATCATAAATAGCTAATGTCGGATTATGTAAATAGTACCAATGTTTAACACTTTCCTTTAAACTTAGAACATATTTTTGAATATCACTGATTTTTAATTCATTTATTTGTATTTTTTTAACTATATATCTTTCTTCTAGCAAATCAACAATGTAGTCATTCCCTTTTTGGCGACTATAGTCATGGTACATT
>NZ_JBAQPS010000140.1:0-5569 GCF_049305995.1 Sulfuricurvum sp. | reverse complement strand
TACTGGTACAACGTGCTATTAAAAAGTAGTTAGTAAAGGATTAAAAACTTATTATCATTGATTAACCATTTTTGCGGTAAAATTGGGGGATTTTTTACCCAAGGTGTTAGCTTACATGATAGATGTTGTTCAAATTCAAAAAATTTTACCTCACCGTTTTCCTTTTCTTCTTGTTGATCGAGTAACAAACATTACCCCAAATGAATCGCTCATCGGTTACAAAAATGTCACCATCGGCGAACAAATTTTCGAAGGGCATTTCCCGGGTCATCCGATCTATCCGGGAGTTATGATTCTAGAGGGAATGGCACAAGCCGGCGGTATCCTCGCATTTCAAAGTATGGATATGACCGAAGAAGAAGCAGCACATAAAGTGGTCTACTTTATGAGTATTGACGGTGCAAAATTTCGTTCCCCTGTCCGCCCTGGAGATCGTTTAGAGTATCGTATGAATGTGGTAAAGCACAAAGGATCTATCTGGGTTTTACAAGGGAAAGCGTATGTCGATGATACTCTCGTTTCCGAAGCTGAACTCAAAGCTATGATCGTGGATAAATAAACCCTATGAGTACCATTTCACCACATGCTATTATCGAAGAGGGTGCAATCATCGCTGAAGATGTTGAAATAGGACCATTTTGCTTTATCTCCGGTAATGCCAAAATAGGTCGAGGGACAAAGATTGCCGCAAATACTTGCATTTATGGGAACACCACTATTGGGGAATACAACGATATATTTTCTCATGCTGTTTTAGGTTCTGTTCCTCAGGATTTAAAATACGCAGGAGAAGAGGTCGAGCTCATTATCGGCGATTACAACAAAATTCGTGAATTTACCCTCTTTAATCCGGGTACTGCGGGTGGTGGCGGAAAAACTGTTGTCGGATCACATAATCTTTTTATGGGATATGTTCACTTGGGACATGACGTTATCATCGGAAACCATTGTATCCTCGCCAATGCCGCAACACTGGCGGGTCATGTCGAAATGGGAAATCATGCCGTTATCGGCGGTATGACTCCAGTACATCAATTTGTCAAGATTGGCGATTATGCGATGATTGCCGGAGCATCGGCATTATCACAAGACGTACCGCCGTATTGTTTGGCAGAAGGTAACCGTGCGGTTTTACGCGGTTTAAACCTTAATGGTTTACGCCGCCATGTTGAACGAAGCGATATCGATGCCCTTCGAGCATCTTATCGCGAACTTTTTGAATCGGGAAAACCTCTTCAAGAACAAGCTTCTATTTTATTTGAAACTACATCAAGTGAACTCGTTAAAAATCTTTGCACCTTTATTATCAATACCAAACGGGGTATTCCCTTCGAAAGGAAAGAATCATGATACACCGCCATTGCAGCTTTTGTGAGGCTCAGGAGAGCGATCATAACCCATTAATTGCCGGAAGTAATGTTTATATTTGTAAAAACTGTGTTTTTTCCGCCTATAAAATTATGTTCGGAGACAATGATACAGACGGAAATGAACGGATTGAAAATCTCAGCCATGAATTATTAACTCCAAAAGAACTCAATAGTTTTCTTGGACAATATCTCATCGGTCAACAACGTGCTCGTAAACTCCTCTCCGTTGCGGTATACAATCACTACAAACGGATTTTCAAACATACGCATATTGACGATGATACCGAAATTGCCAAATCGAATGTCCTGCTCATCGGACCAACCGGAAGCGGTAAAACATTGATGGCACAAACTATTGCACGTGTTCTCAATGTCCCTATTGCCATTGCGGATGCGACCAGTTTGACCGAAGCAGGATACGTCGGTGAAGATGTTGAAAACATTCTTACTAAACTCCTCCAAGCAGCCGATGGTGATATAGAACGTGCCCAACAGGGGATCGTCTTTATCGATGAGATCGATAAAATTTCCCGCATGTCTGAAAATCGCTCTATTACTCGCGATGTATCGGGTGAAGGGGTACAACAAGCACTACTTAAAATCATCGAAGGTGCAGTGGTTAATATCCCTCCCAAAGGGGGACGAAAGCATCCAAACCAAGATTTCATCCAAATCGACACTTCCGGTATCCTCTTTATCTGCGGCGGTGCATTTGATGGTCTCGGACAAATATTGGAACGTAAAAAAGGGTCCAATATCATGGGCTTCGGGCACGACAAACGAAGTACTACTGAAATCGATGATAGCTTTGAAAACGTTGAACCTGATGATTTGGTGAATTATGGGCTTATTCCTGAACTCATTGGACGTTTACCGATCATCGCATCACTCAACAAAATTACCGAAGAGGAGATGGTACGTATCCTTACCGAGCCTAAAAATTCTCTCGTTAAACAATACACCAAACTTTTTGCCATTGATGATGTTGAACTCTCTTTTGAAAAAGAAGCACTCGGTGCTATCGCAGCCAAAGCATTAGCGCGTAAAACTGGAGCGCGTGGACTTCGTGCGATTTTGGAAGAGATCATGGGAGATATCATGTATGAACTTCCTGAATACAACGGCTATGAAGTGATTATCACCAAAGATGTCGTCAATGAAAATACTCAACCCGTTTATCTCAAAAAATCGAATCAAAAAAGTGCCTAGGAGCGTCAATGCTATTTAATAAACTTATCGGAATGTTCTCAAATGATCTATCTATTGATTTAGGAACTGCCAACACCCTCGTTATTTCGAAAGGCAAAGGAATCATTATCAATGAACCCTCTGTCGTTGCGGTCAAAACAGAAAAATACGGTCAACAACGTGTCCTCGCCGTAGGACGTGAAGCCAAAGAGATGGTAGGAAAAACACCGGGAAACATCAAAGCTATCCGTCCTATGCGTGATGGTGTCATTGCCGATTTTGATATGACGGAAAAAATGATACGTAAATTTATTGAAAAGGCTCATGGACGGACTTCCCTTATTAGCCCACGTATCATTATTTGTATTCCTTATGGTTTAACTCAAGTTGAGCGTAAAGCAGTACGGGAATCAGCAATGAGTGCCGGTGCTCGTGAAGTGTATTTGATTGATGAACCGATGGCAGCCGCAATCGGTGCAGGGATCGATATTCGTGAGCCTAAAGGAAATATCGTAGTTGACATCGGAGGAGGTACCACCGAAATCGGTGTTATCTCGTTGGGAGGTCTCGTTCTATGTCGTTCCATCCGTGTAGCTGGAGATAAAATTGACCGTGCTATCATGGATTATGTCAAACGCAAATATAACCTTTTGATCGGCGAGAGAATTGCCGAAGATATTAAAATCAATATCGGTACTGCGATGCCTCTCGCTCAAGAGCTTAAAATGATTATCAACGGTCGTGACCAAGTTGAAGGGCTTCTCACGTCAATCGAACTTTCCAGTGAAGATGCCCGTGAAGCGATGCGTGACCCACTCAAAGAGATCCTTGAAGCGATTCGTGATGTACTCGAAAATATGCCTCCGGATTTGGCAGGAGATATCGTTAATAACGGTGTTATCCTCACCGGAGGCGGGGCACTTATCCGTCAGCTTGATAAATACATTTCTGAAATCATCAAGATTCCAGTTTATGTAGCCGACGAACCACTTTTGTGTGTCGCTCGTGGAACCGGACGTGCATTAGAAGAGATCGATCAACTCCACGAACTCTTCGATAATGAATAAAAAATCTCTCGGTATAGGTGTTCTACTCGCTCTTTTAGTGGGTGGAGCTCTTTATTTTACCCATTTTCTACAATCACCTATAATTTATCTCAATCTATCCTTAAAATCTGCCTATAAGAATGGTATGGAGTCCATACAACATGCCCTTGATGAGCATTTTAATCAGCAGGCAACTATTATTGATTTACACCAAAAAAACCGCTTTTATGAACAAGAGATCCTCAATCTTCATCAAATCGCCGATGAATACCAAAAATTGCTTCAAGAACATAACAGTCATTTCAAAACAACACCACAAACTGCACTTGTTCGTACCCTTTCCTATGTCCGTTTCGGTGATCCTCACCGTGTATGGATAGAGATGGATAAATTTGATTCTAAACGAGTTTACGGACTTTTGTTTCGCGGTTACACCGCTGGAATCGTCGTTGCCAATAATAAAAAACCGATTGCACTGCTTAATGGAGATGTAAAAAGTTCTTATGCTGTCAATGTTGGAGCTTCCATGGCACCAGGGATTGTACGCGGCAACAATGCACGGCGTCTTATCGTGGAATTCATTCCGACATGGATTCCAATCGCTGTGGGAGATGAAGTGCTCACATCTGGGTTGGATCGTATCTTTATGGCTGGATTAAAGGTAGGAAAAGTAGTCTCCATTACCAAAGCAAGCGGTTATCAAAGTGCCGTTATAGAACCCTATTTTTACGGTAAAAACCCCGCCTATTTTCACGTAATAACTCAGATTAGATAACCTCTCCTTACCCCTTGTAATCCGATTTTAAGTGCTTCTCGTCTATAATAATAAAATTTTTATGACGAGGGGTCTCAATGCCAAAACGCGACGACATCAAAACGATATTACTCATCGGATCAGGCCCGATCGTCATCGGTCAAGCCTGTGAATTTGACTATTCAGGGACACAAGCGGTCAAGACGCTCAAAGAACTTGGCTACCGCGTAGTTTTGATCAACTCGAATCCGGCAACCATTATGACCGACCCCGAATTCGCTGATCGTACCTACATCGAACCCATCAAACCCGAAATCATCGCCGAAATCATAAAAAAAGAGAAAGTTGATGCTATTTTGCCTACCATGGGGGGACAAACGGCTCTTAATGCGGCGATGAAAATGCACGAACTTGGGATGCTAGAGGGGATCGAATTTCTCGGTGCCAACCCAAGTGCTATCAAAAAAGGGGAAGACCGCCAAGCATTCAAAGAGTGTATGGTGAAAATCGGAATGGACTTGCCAATCTCCCGTTATGCTTATAACATGGAAGAAGCGATGGCGGCGGCGGAAGCAATCGGGTTCCCGATCATCATCCGTGCGTCGTACACTCTCGCAGGTGGTGGAAGTGGTGTTGCGTATAACATCGATGAATTCAAGATGCTCGCTCAGCGGGGATTGGACGAGTCTCCGATCACCGAAATCCTAATCGAAGAGTCATTGCTCGGATGGAAAGAGTATGAGATGGAGGTTATCCGCGACCGTAACGATAACTGTATCATCGTCTGCTCCATCGAAAACTTCGACCCGATGGGTGTCCATACGGGAGACTCCATCACCGTTGCCCCTGCCCTCACCCTCACCGACAAAGAGTACCAACGTATGCGTGATGCATCGTTCGCGATTTTACGTGAAATCGGCGTTGACACGGGGGGATCAAACGTTCAGTTCTCTGTCAATCCTGAAACAGGTCGTATGATCGTTATCGAGATGAATCCACGCGTTTCCCGTTCATCCGCCCTTGCCTCCAAAGCAACCGGATACCCGATTGCTAAAGTGGCAACCCTCCTCGCGGTCGGATTTACCCTCGATGAGATCACCAACGACATCACCGGAACCCCTGCGGCGTTTGAACCGGTTATCGACTATATCGTCACCAAAGTTCCGCGCTTCACGTTCGAGAAATTCCCCGAAGCGGAATCGACCCTCACC
>NZ_JBAQPS010000139.1:0-1815 GCF_049305995.1 Sulfuricurvum sp. | reverse complement strand
GCTCAAGACTCAAGAAGAACAATTACGAAAATCAGTTCAAGCGTCAAATGATAAAATGGAAAAAGATGCCGCAAAGATAGCTTCACTAACCTTAGAAATAAAAAATATTACGAGAAAAGCCGACCTTTATTCAAGAATTGACGAATTTGTTGATTATGGGCACTTCGAAATGCCTAAATATCTCTATGAGACATCAGCAAGATATGCTGAAGAGATAAAGATTATACGCGAGACACAAAGAAAGGTAATTACAGATAAAAAAGCAGTTTTATTTCCAGAAAAAAATATTATTTCCGAATATACATCACTCGATAAGGAAATATTTAAAAATCAGGCAATTATGATGCTCAAAACGTTTAATATTGAATGCGATTTTCTCATTGGAAATGTTAATCCAGGTAATTTTACAAGGACTCTTGAGCGAATAAGTAAAGCAGCAAATGACATCGAAAAAGGCTCATTGACCCTCGAATTTGCTTTTAATGAGGAATATGTGTCACTTAAGCTTGAAGAGTGCGGGCTTCAGTACCAATTCACCTTAAAGAAGCAGGAAGAAAAAGAAGAACAGCGTTCCATAAAAGAGCAGATGCGAGAAGAGCAAAAGGCAATACAAGAAGCTGAGAAAGCAATGCAAGAAGCCGAGAAAGAAGAGCGTTTATATCGCGAATTGCTTAGCAAAGCAAAGGATGAACTTGCAAAAGCAAGTAACGAGGAAAGAGTTTTTGCAGAGGTTAGGATTGCTGAACTAGAAAGAAAACTAGAAGAAGCAGAGAATAAAGAGCATCGTGCAAAGAGTATGGCTGAACAAACACGAAGAGGGCACGTATACATTATCAGCAATATTGGATCGTTTGGCGAAAACGTCTACAAGATAGGGATGACTCGTCGACTTGATCCTATGGATAGGGTAAAAGAACTTGGGGATGCTAGTGTACCTTTTACATTTGATGTTCATGCAATGATCGCTTATGATGATGCTCCAAAGCTTGAGTCAGAACTTCATAAAAAATTTATGAATAATCGCGTCAATGCAGTTAACTTACGAAAAGAATTTTTCAAAGTAGATATTGAGATGGTTAGAATGGCTGTAGCGGAACTCACCAATAAAGAAGCCGATTTTATTACCACGGTTTTGGCGGAAGAATATTTTGAAACAAAGAGGCTTCAGACACAACCTGTGTGAATGAAATAAGTATTTTATGTGCTGTATGCTGAGTGAGGATGAGATAGCGATTGTGGAGGGGACAGGCTGAATCTGTCTAAAACCCTAATTTTTGCAGGGAAAAGCACCTCTTTTTTTTCTGATACAATAATTTTGTCAGATGTCAATTTAGCTTTGGAGAAAGGAGGTGATACAATGGCAACAAATACAAATAAGAATCACCGCACTGGAAGTGTGAAAAATCGTACACAAACCTATAATCCAACCAATCACACTTATGTCAAGCGTGGTCCTGATGGAAAATTTATGGACGTCAAATCAGATGGTACAAAATTTAAGGGCGTAGCAATAGAACCAGATGGACGTCGCTCTATGTGTCCACATTTCCAAAGGGCATCCGACAAAGAAATAGAAAATAGTGATAATCTTAATTAAAATAAGCAAAGAAGGATTTGTTATGATTAGAGTTGAAATCCGCCTTGTTAATGGGTCTATGCATGAATGGGAAGAAGATAATGATGACCGAATAAATGAATACTATCGACTGGTCGAACTGGGATATAAAGGTAAATCTTTATTTAATGCATTACTAGGGGACGATTGGGGTCCACCTCCTAGAGGAGCACGTATTATGGGTGAGTTAAGTAATGGGA
>NZ_JBAQPS010000138.1:0-23018 GCF_049305995.1 Sulfuricurvum sp. | reverse complement strand
AAGAAGAAAAAGATGAGGGCTGAAAAAGAGCCGTACATGGTGGCATAGGTTTTGTTGTAAAAGACATAATGGATAAAACTATTTTTAGCCAGTCCCCATACAACAGCAACAATAAAGGAGCTAATCGCAGCGGCTTTGATCGAAACTTCTGCATTTACGGCAATTTTATAGATCAAAAAGAAAATTCCCCACAGTAAGAGAAAAGGGAAAATAGAGAGAGCATTGAGAGCAAATCCACTTATATTGGTTTGCAGATAGGCTTTAAGACTCATTGATGCAATTAAAGCAATCGGTGTAAGGGTAATAAGGGTCCAATAGGTTGTGATAGTATCCCATACCCCCCTCTTCGGTGTCTTGAAAATTTTACCGGCAATATGCTCAAAATTTTGAAAAAAGAGCAGTGAAGATATGATTGTGGTAGTAAAACCTATCACTCCTAGTTGTACCGAGTTTTGAAAAAATGATTCGAGATATCCTGCAATTGCTGCTGTTTGTACCGGCATAATATTATCAAAAATAAATATTTGTATTTTGGCGTATTGTTCTTCAAATACAGGAACATTAGCGATAAGGCTGAGTGAAATAATAAGCAATGGTACAACAGTAAAAATAGTATAGAAGCTAAGACTTGAAGCATAAACACTAATTTCCTGATCAAAAAGCATCAAAAAAAAGAGTCGTATATGTCTTAATGTCGCTTTTAAATTCATTCGTTACTCAAGCCCCATTTTAGATGGATTGAGAATATTGTTGGGGTCAAATGCCCGTTTAATCGATTGAAACAGAGCCATCTCTTCAGGGGTGAATGCCATCGACATATAGGGAGCTTTTGCGAGACCGATACCGTGTTCACCACTGAGGGTTCCGCCGAGATCGATAGTCGCTTGGAATACTTCACGGATCGCTTCGTAACCGATTTTGACTTGCTCAGGGTCTTTTCCATCTACCATGACATTGGTATGGACGTTTCCATCACCGGTATGACCGAAACATGGGATGTTGATGTTGTACTTTTTGGCTATAGCGTCAAATTTTTCGAGGAGTTCAGGGAGAGCGGAGCGAGGTACTGTGACGTCCTCATTAATTTTTTTACTTCCATAGACTGAGAGTGATTGGCTTGCATTACGGCGGGCAAACCATAAGTCGCTGGCTTCTTGCTTATCACGTGCTATTTTGAACTCACTGCATCCGTTTTCTTGAAATACTTTTTGGATGAGGGAAAGTTGAAAATCGAGATCCTGTTCGAGATTTCCGTCCACATCGGTGACGAGAATCGCTCCCGCTTCAATCGGGAGACCTTTTTTATAGACCTGTTCTACGGAACGGATGGTGAGGTTATCTAAAAATTCCATCGCGACAGGGGTGACACCGCTTGCCATCGTTTTATAAACCGCTTCCATCGCTTTACCTACGGTAGGGAAAATACCCATCGCCGTTTTGGTCATTTTCGGTTTGGAGAGGAGTTTGAGGGTTACTTCGGTGGTAACGGCGAGTGTACCCTCTGAAGCGATCAAAATCCCCGCAATGTTGTATCCTGCGACATCTTTGATCGTCCGTTTGCCTGCTTTGATAATATCACCGTTGGGGAGTACCGCACGGATCGCCATGACGTAGTCTTTGGTAATTCCGTATTTAGCGGCGCGCATACCGCCCGCATTTTCATTGACGTTTCCGCCGATGGTAGAATATTCTTGTGATGCCGGATCGGGCGGATAGAAAAGACCGACCTCTTCAACCGCTTTTTGGAGCTCCATATTGACGACACCCGGTTGGACGATAGCCACCATGTTTTGCATATCGATCTCTAGGATTTTATTCATGTGCTTTTCAAATGCGAGGACGATACCTCCATTAGAAGGCAACGCTCCTCCGGTAAATCCGCTACCAGCTCCACGCGGAACGATCACAATGCGGTGCTCATTGCAGTGACGTAAAATATCGCTGACATCTTGTTCATGGCGAGGAAAAAGAACCGCTTCCGGCTCAAATTTCTCACGTGTAGCATCATAACTGTAGGCAATGAGATGGGCTTTATCGCTGTAAACATTTTCTTTGCCGAGCAAATGGGTAAAAAAGTCGATGGCACTGGAAGAGAGCATCGTTATTCCTTCAAATCAAAATAACGCAATAGTGCACTTTTATCACTAAATTTTGCTTTGTAGAGCTCATATAATTCTTTATTTTTTGAATTATTTAAAGCAATTTGCTCTAAATAATAAGGTTCGAAGCTATCCAACCGTGAACTCCCTTTGCCCCACCATGCAGCACGAATTGTCGGGATACGACTGTAAAAAGGAGTTTCTTGTTTTTGTACTTTTGTGAGAGAAGGTGAAGTTTGCAAGAGGGTAAAGCTTTTGCAATCAAGGGTAAAAAGTATTTCAGCACTTTGGATGTAAAGCAAACCGATTGAATTGGCGGTGCAGTAGCTTTGGAAATCTTCTTTTAGTGGGGTAGGATGCCCTTCATGAGAGAGATAAGTGGCATAGTTATCAGGATGAATCCATGCCACAGAGGGGATACTTTTGGTAATTGTCTCATAGCTATCATCATTAGGGGCAATAAGTAAAGCACGCTCATAATCATTGGCTAGGACGGCAATGTCGGATGGACGTGGAACCCAATTGCCACTGGGAAGTGAATTTTGGCGAAGCCCGTCGTAATCGCTAAGTCGTAAAATAGCACGCCCATTGGTAGGATTTACTTGCTCAACCTTAGCATTGGCAATAATTGTATTATGGGTAGCATCAAATTTACGTACTATGAAACCGCTCATTCCTTCTTTTAGGTTTTCAGCAATAATTGCTGCACGAGATTCTTTAACATCAAGCAATGGTGTCATAATAGAGGAAGCGTTCAAGACGCTACATGTAAGAAAAGTAGTAAGCCATATGCGCATCATGGTAACCTTTTGGTAAAATAATTAACGGAGATTATAGCTTAACACATCTTTGTAAATGGAATTTTTGCTATCATTTAGCTCTTTTTATTTCACTGATGTGATTCACTTTAGGAACTAAGTCCCTAAAGTGGCAGGGACAAATGTCCCTACAACCCCCTGAAGCTACCCGTATCGCTCACGATACGGGAGATAAACCTGAGGATGAGAATGGGCCGTTTTTTTGCATTATTACTATTGCCCCTTCTCCTTTTCGGCGGCTCTGTTAAACCTTTTAAATGGAAAGACGGTGAAAGTTTTCTCTCTTTTTTAGAGCGTAAAAAACTTCCCCTTTCTCTCTACTATAACCTCGATAAAGAAGATCAAAAACTCACAGAAGATATTCCGTTTACAGCCAACTGTCAAATGGTATTGGATAACAAAAAGACTATTCGTCAAATTTTAATACCTGTGAATGATGAACTTCAACTACAGATTTATCTCACCCCTAAAAGACGTTATCAGATGAAGGTTGTTCCGATCATTAGTGAAGAATATACTGAAACTCTTTATGTACCGATTCAAACTCTCCCTTATGATGATATTTTAAAAACTACAGGATCGAAAAATTTAGCTTCTATTTTTGTAAAAATGTTTAAAGGGAAGGTTGATTTTCGTCGTGGGTTGCAACCCGGTGCACCGATTATAATGATCTATACGCAGAAATATCGTTTAGGTAAACCGTTTTCGATGCCTGAAGTGCATGGTGCAATGGTAGAAGTAAATGGAAAACGTGTGGCTATTTACCGTCACAGCGATGGGCGATTTTATGATGAGAAGGGGGGGCAGTATGAGAAATTTTTGTTTAAATTACCAATGCGTAATGCCCGTATAACCTCCCGTTTCACCAAACGGCGTTACCATCCGGTCTTACACCGTTATCGTGCCCATTTGGGAGTTGATTTCGGTGCGCGTCCGGGAACACCGATTTTAGCAACGGGTGAGGGGCGAGTGAGTTATGCAGGCTATACATCAGGCTATGGTAAAACGATTAAAATACGTCATAGCAATGGGTTGACGAGTCTTTATGCCCACCAAAAATCATTTAAAGCTGGTGTTCATTCAGGCTCTAGTGTAAAACAAGGAGATGTGATCGGCTATGTCGGCTCATCGGGTCTCTCATCGGGTCCCCATTTGCATTTTGGTATGTATCGTGGGAGTACGGCTATCGATCCGCTCAGTGTCATGAAGAAAAAAACCGAAGGGTTCAGTGGAAAAGAGCGTAAAGCATTTCTCGCAATTCGGGATAAAATGGATGCAAAATTTAGAAAAGCATTGAAAAATAAACCGACTCGAAAACCGCATTTTGATTTCCATGAAACCTATTATGTTGACAGTGAGACCTTTAAAGTAAAACCTTTTTAAGAAGTGAATATGATTAAAAATGTCACTATTGTAGCGTGTGAAAACTCCGATTTTGTGAAGCCAAAACGGATGCAATACCTTCAAAACGAGGTACCAAAAATATGGGATATGGTAGAGGTACACGACAGTGTAGCGATTCTCTTGTATCATGAAGAGCATGATACGTTTGTGGTCGTAAAACAATTTCGCCCCCCAGTGTACCTTAAAAACGATGATGGCTATACGTATGAGCTGTGTGCCGGAATTGTGGATAAAGATAAATCTTTGGTAGAGATTGCCCATGAAGAGATTTTAGAAGAGTGCGGGTTTTATGTTCCATTGGATCACATCCATAAAATAACCTCATTTTACACGGCTGTGGGATTTGCAGGATCGGTCCAGACCCTTTATATGGCACGGGTCAATGAATCGATGAGGGTGAGTGAGGGCGGCGGAGTTGATGTAGAGATGATCGAAGTGGTAGAGATAGCTGTGGCTGAAGCGAAAGTGTTTGTGATGAATGAGACCAAAGCCAAAACACCGGGATTGATGTTCGGCTTCGGTTGGTTTTTGGAGAATGAAGAGTTGACGAAACGTTGATGCCCCGAAGGGCATGTGATTAGAATTTGTAAGCTAGCGTTGCGTAGAAATTGCGACCCGGTTCGTTGAGGACGAGAGGTTGTGAGCCTTCCATGATTGTTGTTAGACCGATATAGCTGTTGCTGACTGCATAGGTACGATCAAAGAAATTATTTATTCCTGCTGTAAGAGAAAAACCACTACCCAGTTCGGTACCGTATTTGAGATTGAGTAGTCCATACCCTGCGATTGCTTGCTCTCCGTTATTTTCATCGTATGTTTGGTGTTTCGCGGCAATAAATTCGGCTTCTGCATAGTTCTTTGAGTCATCGAATACCAAAGCAATACGCCCTTTAAGTGGTGGGATATCGGCTAAATCTTTATCGGTTTGTGGCAATGTTGCGAGTGCATCGAGTTGATTGGTATCCTTTTTCCCCCCTTTTTGACAAGCGATACCGGATTCTATACTCCACTCGTTGCTGAGAAGGTAATCAGCCGTAATATCTCCTCCGATGATACGTGCATCAATATTTGCATAAGAGGTTGTTGATCCCACAACTTTATAGGCATAAATGTAATCTTTTAAATCACTATAGAACAGGGTTCCTTTGAGGTGAAAGTTTCCAATTGTATGCTCGATTCCCATATCAACTTCACGATTGATTGTTTCATTGAGGTTGGTGTTTCCAACACTGGCAAAATAGAGTTCTCGTGCATCGGGAACACGAGAAGATTGCCCTATACCGACAAAAAGATTCCCATTGTTGTTGTAGTGATAACGTCCTAAGATATTGGCACTGATATTGTCGTAATCACGGTCTTTTGCAGTAGCCATTAAATTTTGATCAGCATCAACACTCGTATCATCATAGCGGAGACCCCCGCTGATATCCCAAGCACCCATCGATTGGGAAGCTTTGGCATAAAGACCGATGTTCTCAGTATCGGCATCAGGGATTTGTATTTGCGCATAAGGATTGAGACGTGAGCCTTTTGTTCCGTTCCAATTACGTGTTGAGAGGTCAAGTCCGAAAGTAACGTCCATCTCATTAAGAGAAACACTATTTTCAACACGAACTCCCTTGATTGTTGCATCGACAGGTGATACCATTGTGGCCGCAGCAGAGGTTGCCGATGCTCTAAAATCGGTTCCCATTTCATGTTCGACTTTGGAATGGTATGCTTCGACGAGGAGTTCATTCGAGAAAGCTCCGAGATTAAAAAGTTGGTATTTGGCTTTGAACATATCGGTATCATCTTTAAGGGCGTCCATCGGATAGCGTGCATAAAGGACATCATCGGCACGGTCACCGAAATAGTTGAGGGTTAATTTTTGATTATCAGCGATATTACCGACAATTTTTGCCCAGAAATTTTGTCGAGCATAGGCATCGTCATTTTTGTGTGCAGCTGAATAACGTTGAGCTGAAGGTGCCCCATCGGCTTGTTCAGCCATGGTTTTCCCATCACCGTCTTTGTACTGACCACTGGTTTCACGGCTGTAACCGACAAGGGCTTGAACTGTATCATTACCCCCCTCTACCGTGGTAGAGATTTTACGATAATCATAGCTGCCTAGTGTTGCAGAGATTTCTCCATGTAGCCCTTTGCTCGGATCTTTGGTGACAACATTAATTGCACCACCGAGGCTACCGAATTGAGTGATATCAAACGGTCCTTCTTGGACTTCTACGTTTGCAATTTGGCTCGATGAGACGTGCATAGCCGGAGGATCCATACGATTCGGGCATGCTCCGCACACTTTTGCATCGTCGATAGTGATATTAATATTATCTTTTTTAAATCCGCGTAGAACAATGTCATTGCCGATGGAGGTTGTTCGGACGTGAGTGATTTCAGGGAGAGCGCCTGAGAGCATTTCTCCAAGATCTGACTGGCGGGAGAATTTGACGATTTCGTCTGCGTTGATACTTTTAATATCTCCCTTAGAACCTGAAGCCTCAACAGTGATTTTTTGAATTGTGATAGGCTCAGTGGCGAGCGCAGCAACAGCCGCCATAGAGAGGAGAGTTAATTTTTTCATCTACATTCCTTAAATGTTACAATAGTGTTAACGGGAATTGTAGAGAGAAAGTGTTACATTAGTGTTAAGTCGTTATACTTTTATTCATGAAATTGAATCTAAAACAAGTGCTTTTAACTCTTATTTTATTAGCCGCTTCAGGCTATTTTCTTTACACGGGATTTTCTCTTTTATTCCACCCGTAATCCTACCTCTTCGGGAAACTGCATTGTCACACAGTGGAGTGATCCGTGTTGGCGGATAAGGATGGAACACTCTATTGGGATAATATCGCGTCCATGAAATGCTTTTGTACAAATAGCGATTGCTTCATCATCGTGCGAGTCATTATAGATCGGTAACAAAACCGCATCATTGATGATCAAAAAGTTGGCATAGGTAGCGGGGAGCCGCTCATCATCATAAAATACGGGTGAGCACATAGGTAACGCGATTAGGTTAAATGGCTCACCTTCTATATCACGTAGTGCTCTCAACTCCTCTTCCATTTTTTTCAATGCATCATAATGCTCATCTGTTTTATCGTCACATTTGACATACATGATGGTATCATGATCGATAAAACGGGCGAGGGTATCGATGTGGCTATCAGTGTCATCACCCGCAAGATAGCCGTGATTTAGCCATAAAATCTGTTCCACTCCGAACTCTTTTTTGAGGATGGATTCGGTTTGGGATTTGGATAAATGAGGGTTACGGTTAGGATTCAACAGACATTCTGCGGTGGTGAGGAGTGAACCGTTAGCATTGGTCTCAACTCCACCTCCCTCTAAAATAAGATTGATCTTTTTCATCGGAGCGCCGTAGACGTGAGCGATAGTTTTACTCATCGCATTATCTCGCGTGGCATCGAATTTTCCGCCCCATCCGGTAAAGGTAAAATCGAGGAGCAGAGCTTCGTCTTCCTCTTCATCAATGACACTCAGAGCACTGCAATCACGAGCCCAGGTATCATCACTCTGATACGCTACAAAGATCAGATTGTCGTGAGAAGGGAAATAGCTTTTGACCAATTCAACATCATCACAAATGAGCAAACAAGGCTGATATCGGGCAACCGCATTGGCGATGTTGACAAAACACGCACGTGATTCTTCGAGATAGGGTGCCCAATCACTCTGCGGATGGGGAAAAATGAGTTGGACAAAACTTTGAGGTTCAAATTCGGCTGGGAAATAACGCATTAACTCACCTTGTACTATAATTTTAACATTCTGCTCCGAATGGAGCAAGCTTTAGTGCCTTAGCGGCTAGCGTAGCCGAAGGGATGTATTCCTTTGGCGTTCAAACAGGAAATAATAATGGCATCGATCAAACTTAGCCGCGAGGCACTTATTCATAATCTCGATATTATTGCACACCAAGTCGGTGGAAAAAATAAAATCGCCGTTGTTTTAAAAGATAATGCTTACGGACACGGTGCTGTTATGATAGCAGAAGCTGCGTCACAATACGGTATCAGAGAAGCGGTAGTCCGTTTGGAACGTGAGGCGGATGAGATCGCTGAATATTTCGATAATGTACTTATTTTAGGGGATATGCCTACTCTCCCAAAGGCAAATTACAGTTATGTGATTAACTCGCTTGATTCGATCGAGATGTTTAGTGAGGGGAGCCGTGTTGAGTTAAAAGTGGATACGGGAATGCATCGTAACGGAGTTGCGATCAATGAACTTGAAGTGGCCTTTACTCGTATGAATGAGAAAGGGTTGACCTGTGTCGGCGTTATGAGCCATTTACGCGCTTCGGATACGTTGAGCAGCGAATGGTTTTGGCAGCGTCGAAATTTCGATGAGGTAAAAATCAAAGCATCATTATTAGCAAAAAAATACGGGTGGGAACCAAGATTTCATCTCTCTAATTCCGCTGGGATATTTCGATCTGCGGTATGTAAAGACGATATGGTTCGTGTCGGAATCGTTCTGTATGGATGTTTAGAAATGGAAAAAACCCTTCCTCAGCCGGAGGTTAAACCGGTACTCTCTCTATGGGGAGAGCGTATCGCGACACGTATCCTCAAAAAAGGGGAACGCGTCGGCTATAACGGTATTTACGAAGCTCAAAACGATGAAGTGATATCGACCTATGATTTAGGATATGCGAATGGGCTGGATCGTCTCGCCTCTAATTGCTTTGTTACCCCTGAGGGGATTGCACTGCGAGGACGTATATCGATGGATAACGCTGCATTCGCCAGTGATAAAGAGGAACTATTGATTTTTAATGATGCAAATCACTATGCTCGCTCCGTCGGGACGATCGGATACGAGATACTGGCGTGTTTGGATAAAGATTTAAAACGCGAATGGATTGATTAAATATATATACCGTTCGTGGTGAGCCTGTCGAACCATGAACATACCTTCGACAAGCTCAGGGCGAACGAAGTTAAGAATTTACTTTAATGATACTATCCGAAAAAATCGCCCCATCCATCCCCATCTCGATCAACTCTTCTAAATCGTTCATCTCTTCGATATAGCCTAAAACCTTGGCATCAAAAAGATAATGTTCCGCTACTTTTTGGATCGCTTCAGCGTGTTTAGGGAGAACGATCAGATACGATGCTCCAAGATTCTCCGCAATCACAGCATCGGTAATGGTTTCGATATGAAGCGCAAATCGGACACTGTTTTGCGTTAGATAGTCGATGATATCAAGATTCTCAGGGGTAAAAAACAGAGTGACGACTGAATTCGCCGGAGTGTGAGCAATCGCTTCGATCGCATCAATATGGTAAAAAGGTTGTGAGGGGACGTAAGGGTGACCGAATAACAGCATGATTTATCCTTCTAAACATTCTTTGCAGCAATAGTATTTGCCATCGCGTTTAAGTGCCTCTTTGATCTGTACATAGGTATTACATTTGGCACACGGAACCATCTCTTCTTGTGAATTATCAGAAGATGGGGGCATAATAGCCTTTTTTTTGAAAAAAACGTAATACACTCCGACTAAGACACCGATCAATAATAATAGTTTTAACATGGTTATCTCTTTATGAGCAGATAGTGGCGGCTTTGCGCTTCAATAATGGTGTAATCGAGTGATTCATCGATTTCATCATACACTTTTTCCCCTTTGTAAAAGAGCAAGAGTGTTCCGTTGCTACAAAAAGGTTCAGAGAGTTTGAGAAGCATTTGGGTATCGGTAACCGCCCGAGAGGTAACAAGATCATAAGGCTCACTTGGGAGTTGTTCAGCACGTAGCGCTTTAACATCGACATTTTGGAGTCCTAAATCCGCCTTTACAAATTGTAAAAAACTGGCACGTTTACTGAGGGGCTCAACAAGGGTAAAATGGGTATTCGGCAGTGCAAAAGCTAAAATCATCCCCGGAAATCCGGCTCCGGTTCCTATATCCATCGCTTTTTTAAGAGGTGGCAAAAAGGTGATAGGGGTGATTGCATCGACGATAAAATCATCGATTTGAGCCGGTGTTTTAGCTCCGGTAAGATTGTGTATTTTATTCCATTTTACTAGTAGCACTTTGTATTGTTCAGCTTGTTTGAAGAAAAGTTCAGGAACAGTGATATTTTGTTCTTTTATTAATCGGTGAAGGTTAGTCAAGGAGATGCCCCATACACTCTTTTTTAGTACGTAAATATCCTTCATTATGGGGATTTGGATCAATGATGACAGGAACCCGTTCGGTTATTTCGATATGCAATTCTTCTACAACATCAACTTTAGCTGGATTATTAGTTAGAAGCCGAATTTTTTTCAAACCAAAGTCCTTGAATATTTCTTTGATGACATCATAAGTTCGTTGATCAGGTGCAAATCCAAGTTCAACATTAGCCTCAATAGTATTACGCCCTTGATCTTGAAGAGCGTAGGCATTAATTTTATTGAGCAGGCCAATATTCCGACCCTCTTGGCGATGATAGATGAGGAGCCCCCCTTCAATGGCTATCAATTTCAGCGCTTTGTGTAACTGATTGTTACAGTCACATTTGATACTGCCTAATGTATCACCGGTAAGGCACTCCGAATGGATACGAACTAATGGTGATTCTTGTTGCTCAAAATTCTCGGTAAAGATGATGAGATGTTCTTGATGCCCCTCTTTGTAAGCACGGATTTTAAATTTGCCATATTTACTAGGCATATTAGCGATTGCGGATTTTTCAAAATGGATTTCTGTATTCATGTGGCAATTATAATTTTCTTTTCTTAATCTAACACTTGATACACTTGCTTTAACTATTTATATTGGAGCTATTTTATGGAGCGTTTTCGTCGTACCCGTCTTAATTCTCATCTGCGGTCATTGGTTCGTGAAACCCATGTGGGTGTGAATGATTTTATTTATCCATTATTTGTTCGACCGGGTGAAGGGATCAAAAATGAGGTTACTTCGATGCCGGGTGTTTATCAAATGAGTTTGGATGAAATCTTAAATGAGTGTGAACTGTTACAAAAACTAGGGATTAATTCGATTATTTTATTCGGTATCCCCGAAGTAAAAGATTCGGTGGGTTCAGATGCTCTGTGTGATCATGGGATTATCGCGACGGCAGTTCGCGCTATTAAACGTGCGTATCCTACAATGTTTGTGGTTACCGATCTATGTTTTTGCGAATACACTGATCACGGACATTGCGGAATTCTCGATCACGTCCATGAAACAGTGGATAATGATCTGACCTTGGAAATCTCAGCGCAGCAAGCTCTTGTTCATGCACGTGCAGGGGTAGATATGATTGCGCCCTCGGGCATGATGGATGGAATCATTACGACACTACGTGATGCACTCGATGGCGGCGGATATGTAAATCTCCCTATTATGAGTTATTCGACCAAATTCGCGAGCGGCTATTATGGTCCATTTCGTGATGTTGCTGAATCGGTTCCGAGTTTCGGGGATCGCTCAACGTACCAAATGGATCCGGCCAATCGCCGTGAAGCGATACGTGAAAGCCTTATTGATGAAGCACAAGGTGCTGATATTTTGATGGTGAAACCGGCATTGGCTTATCTCGACATTATCCGTGATATTCGTGAAGCTTCTCAATTACCGCTTGCCGTGTATAACGTAAGTGGCGAATACGCGATGCTTAAACACGCAGGTGCTGCAGGGCTGATCGATTATAACCGTGTGATGATGGAGACAATGGTAGGGTTTAAACGTGCTGGCGCTGATATTATCATCAGTTACCATGCTAAAGAAGTAGCAGCACTTTTGAATTAATAAATTTTTTTTATGATATGATTGTTTTTTGTATAGAAGGGATGACGTGAGACATTTTTTAACGTTAAAAGATTACACCAAAGAGGAGATTTTAGAGATCCTCAACTTAGGTTTACAGATAAAAGCCGAAGTGAAAGCCAAAACATTTGTTCCGCGTTTGGCGAATCAAACTCTAGCAATGATTTTTGAGAAGAGTTCTACTCGTACACGCGTCAGTTTCGAGGTAGGGATGTATCAGCTTGGAGGTCATGCACTTTTTCTCTCTAATCGCGATATCCATTTGGGGCGCGGTGAACCGGTAAAAGATACCGCTCGTGTAATCTCTTCGATGTGTGACATGGTAATGATACGAACCTATGAACAAAGTAAACTAGAAGAGTTTGCTCAATATTCAAAGGTTCCTGTGATTAACGGATTGAGTGACAGCTACCACCCTGTGCAACTTTTGGCAGATTATATGACAATGATGGAGTGTGGCAAAGATCAAAATCCGATTGTTGCTTATGTAGGAGATGGAAACAATATGACCCACTCATGGTTGATGCTCGCCTCTAAACTTGGATTTGAACTTCGTATCGCAACTCCAAAGGGATACGAGTGTGATCCTGCCGTTATCGCTGATGCGATGACATTTGCTGAGCAAAGTGGTGCTAAAATTATGGTTACTAATGATCCAATAATAGCTGTGAAAGGTGCCACAGTTATAACCACAGATACATGGATATCAATGGGACAAGAAGAAGAAAAAGCGCAGCGAATACGTGCTTTTGAAGGATACATTGTAGACGAAGCACTCATGGCATACGCGGATGAAGGTGCAATATTTTTACATTGTCTCCCTGCCTATCGTGGTATTGAAGTGAGTGAAGCAGTATTAGAAGGAGCTCAAAGTTTGATTTTTGAAGAAGCGGAAAATCGTTTGCATGCACAAAAAGGGTTAATGGTTTGGTTAAATAAATATCGTTGTTAGGAGAGAATATGCATTCATTATGGCTATTGGTAGTGTTAAGTTTGAGTCTTTATGCCGCAGAAGCGGTAAAAGTGGGTGATAAGTTTAAAGATTCCAGTAAATGCAAAGCCTGTCATAGCCATATTGTAAAGCAGTGGGAAGAGTCTTGGCACTCTAAATCTCATTATGATAACGATGAATATTTCCGTAAAACGATAGATTATGTAGCACGGAAGAGTAATGGAAAATCGCTTAATACCATTAAAATTGAGTGTGCATCTTGTCATAATCCACGTATTTCAGTTACGTCAACATCTTCAGAATATGATGCGATTGCTGCTTTGAATCTCGATAAAGATACGGCGGCATCCAAAGCATTGAGAAGTAATACGATTTCGGAAGGAATTAATTGTGTTGTTTGTCATAATATCGATCAAATTCACGATAATCTTCCAGATTCGAAGCGGGGAATCCATCGGGTAACATGGATGAAAAGCGGTACAATGAGCGGTCCTTATGATGATGCCAAATCCCCTTATCATAATGTTGTAGCACGAGATTTTATGGATACTAATCCCAATCAGCTCTGTTTTGTGTGTCATGCCAACGACACCTCCGAAGAGGGGCATCGTTTTACCAATATGCAATCAGAGTTTGTAAATAGCTCGAAAGCGTGTGTGGATTGTCATATGGGATCTAGAAAATCAGGGGTAGCTGCAACTCTTCGTGATGTGAATGGAAATGCAAAAAAACGGCTGATTCGTGAACACGGTTTTGAGGGTGCTCACAGCGAGTCAATGTGGCAAGGTGCGTTAAAAGTGGATGCTCGAAAATCGGGAGCTAATTTGGCGGTCACGTTGAGTAACCCTCAGCCGCATCCGTTGCCAAGCGGATTTGGATCTCGTGAAATCATAATCGATGCGCAATATTACAGCGGCGGAAAAGCACTTAAAACAGAAAGTTTGTCATTAACATCCCATTTTTTAAACAAACGGGGAAAACCGACGATTCCTCATTTGGCGGATAAAACGGTTCAAAATATCTCCATTCCGGCATTAGGATCAAAAACATTTACTTTACCAATGGTAGCGGGAGCAGATCAGGTATCAGTGGTGGTATCTTATCGATTGGTGAATGATGAGGTTCGAGAAATGTTAGAGTTGAAAGAGGCCATCTGGTCAAAAAAGATGGTGATTAAGAAATTAAATTTAAAACTATAGGCTTAAGGGGGGATAAGCCCCTTAATTCATCTCTACTTTGATGATAAGATCGTTACCCTCTTCAACGATTAAAAAATTATGTTTTTGACAAAATGTTTCATTCATCTCAGTTGCCCACTCCTGTGCTTCAACCATTGCGTCATCTTTGTTTTCAAATGTTTTAACACTTTCCATACCGCTTCGTTTGAAACAGCCACACTCTTTTTCCATTTTTACATTGAACATTAATGACTCCTGATTTAAGTATACATTTCTGGAAGTATAGTTTTTAAAGATTAAAAAAAAAAGATAAAATAGAAACGATTTGAAACTAAAGGTTATCTTTATCTTTTACTATACTGATATTGTCAGTATTCTTTATGAAAATTTTAGATATAATTCCATTTGAATTTTGGGTACCTTCTAAAGAGATTGTAAAATCTTTTTCAAAGGTGCCCTCGCGGATGAGAATCCAACTTATCCTCATTAAAATTTCTCTCCCCCATGAGTGGGCAAGCGTAACTGGTCGGAAATAGGTTTTTCGGTGGCGTATATACAAAGGGTTATTATGAACGTAATAGAAGAAGCAATCACAGACGAAAATTTGGTAACATTTGAATCTTTCGGTCTGAGAAAAGAAATCATGCAAAGTATCAACTATGCAGGATTTAAAACACCGAGTCCGATTCAGCAAATGGTTATTCCTGTTATTATGGAAGGGCGCGACGTTGTTGGACAAGCCCATACAGGTACAGGTAAAACAGCCGCATTCGGTCTTCCTGCACTCAATAAAATGCATTTAAAAGGGGGAATTGAAACCCTTATCATCACTCCGACACGCGAACTTGCGAACCAAGTAAGTGATGAAATTTTCAAATACGGTAAACACTTGGGTGTTCGTACTGTAACAATTTACGGCGGAAGCTCATACAATCGTCAAATGGATTTGATCGAGCGTGGTGCGCAAGTGATCATCGCTACTCCGGGTCGTTTGCTTGATATGTTGAGCCGTAACATGCTCAAAGGTTTTACTCCATCAACTGTTATCTTGGATGAAGCGGACGAAATGCTTGACATGGGCTTTTTGGACGATATCAACGAAATTTTTACCTATTTGCCGAGTGAACGTCAAACATTGCTCTTTTCAGCAACAATGCCCGCTCCGATTAAGCAATTGGCTGAGCGTATTTTGGTGAACCCATTTTTCGCTTCTATTACTAAATCAGAGACGACTAACACTGACATTACACAACAATATTATGTTATTGAAGAATCTGAGCGTGATGATGCGATTATTCGTCTTATGGATTCAGAAGATGCGAAAAAAACAGTTGTATTTTGTCGTACCAAAAAAGAAGTTGATCGCCTTTCTAATGTTCTTTCGGCAGCGGGATACTCTGCAAAAGGGCTTCACGGTGATATGGAACAGCGTCAACGTGAAAGTGTTATTAAAGGGCTTAAAACGGATGCGGTTGACGTACTGATCGCAACCGACGTTGCGGCACGCGGATTGCACATCGATGATGTTACCCACGTTTTCAACTACCATATTCCATTTGACCCTGAGAGCTATGTTCACCGTATTGGACGTACAGGGCGTGCGGGTAAAAAGGGAGTTGCGATTACTTTGGTTACTCCGCTTGAGTTCAAAGAGCTTCAACGTATCCGTGCAAAAGTCGGTACAACAATGGAACACGCTTACATCCCAAGCAAATTGGATGTTAAAGAGGCACAAGTTACCCGTTTGGTTAATGAAATTGAAAAACAACACGTTTACGATGAAGCGCATAAAGTGCTTGATTTGTTGAAACAAGATTACGATCAAGAGCAAATTGCGTATAAATTGATCTCTGTATTGATGGAACGCAACACGGTTCAAGGACCGAATCATATCGGTATCGCAGCGGAACGTTTGGAAAAAATCCTAAGCAATTTGGCAAACCGACACGATCGCGGCGGTCAACGCAGTGGCGGATTCAACCGTAACCGTAACGGTGGAAACCGTAGCGGTGGAGGTGGATACCGTGGAAATAACGATCGTAACGCTGGCGGAGAACGTAGCGGTGGCGGTGAGCGAAGCGGTGGTGGAGAACGTGGCGGAAATGATCGCGGTGAACGTTCACGCAGTTTCAGTGGACAGAAACCAAAACCACGCTACTAGTTGATGTTATGCACTTTTTTGGCAAAGCCCGAAAAGTGGCAGGGACAAATGTCCCTACAACCCCCTAAAGCTACCCGTATCACACATGATACGGGAGAATTATAAATGAGAATCTAGCTCTCGTTTGATCTTCTCTAAAAATGGCTCCATCGGTGAGTCTAATTCAAACTTCTCTCTTTGTTTCATCCCCCACATCGGTTCTGGAAAATAGCTGTCATTTTCAAAGCGTGCCATAACATGCCAATGGACTCTCGGTAACATATTCCCAAATGAGGCGATATTGATTTTAGTAGGGTTGAAATAAGAGAGCATCTCTTTCTCAATAATGTCGAGTGCTTCCCAAATTATTTTTTTCTCTTCACTTGAGCAGTCAGAGAACTCTTTATGAGGAGTTTGTGTAAAGATTTTTAACCAAGGGATTTCGGATTCGTGAATTTCAATGTAAATAAGAGAGTTGGAATAAATCATAAAAGACCTCGTTTGTCATTCCCAACTTGATTAGGAATCCAGAAGTTTAATTAAAAAAGATGGATGCCGTATCAAGTACGGCATGACGAACTAAATCCCTTTTCCCGCAAACGGAACCAAAGCACTACCCCATGTTAAACCACCACCAAAAGCATCGAGGAGCATCAAATCCCCCTCTTGTAAGCGTCCTGATTCGTAAATATCATTGATTGCCATAGGGATAGAAGCACCGGAAGTATTGCCGTATTTCTCTACCGTGAGTACTACTTGTTCTTCTTTAAGCTCAAGCGCATCGCCGACTGCTTTGATAATACGGTAATTGGCTTGATGAGGTACGAAGTGTTTAATGCTGGATGAAGCGATATTGTTTTGTTCTAAAATATCGATAACGTCACTGGTGAGGGTACGAACCGCTACTTTAAAGGTTTCGTTCCCTTTCATACGCATAAAGCATCCGGCACGCTCGCGGTCAATCTCATCATGTGCAGAGCCACTTCCGCCGTTCGGTGTCATAAGTAAATCGGCAAATGAACCATCTGAACCGGTATGAATATCGATGAGGGCTTCATCTTTATTTTCTGTTGCACTTATAATAGCTGCACCGGCACCATCACCAAAGAGGATACAGGTTCCGCGATCGGTGTAGTCGGTAATACTGCTAAGTCGCTCAGCTCCGATGATGAGAATATTTTTTTTCATCCCTGATTCGATAAATGCTTTGGCAACACTAAGGGCATAAACAAATCCGGTACATGCAGCGGATATGTCAAAAGCGGTAACTTTTTCTAGGCCAAGTTTGGTTGCGATGATGGTAGCAGTGGAAGGCATACAAAAATAATCAGGAGAGATAGTAGCGCAAATGAGCATATCGATTTCATTTTTGGCAATTCCACTTCGCTCAAGTGCTAGTTCCGCCGCTTTGACACCCATATCACTGGTAGTTTCATTTTCGGCCGCAATATGACGCTCTTTGATTCCGGTACGTTTTGTGATCCACTCATCACTGGTATCAACCATTACTTCAAGTTCAGTATTGGTAAGGATTTTAGTGGGAACATAAGCTCCAATAGAACGAAACGCAGCGTACATAATTAGCCTTTATTAAGGGATCAACGGTTATTTTTTAGCTCTTCAAGGCGATTTTCAATATGTTCATTGACTCCGGTATTAACATATCGGATAGCTTGAAAAATAGCGTTTTTTATTGCTTTTGAATTACTTTTACCGTGACTGACAATGGCACAACCTTTGATTCCGACCAAAGGAGCACCACCGATTTCAGCATAATCGATTTGTTTTTTGAGCAATTTAAAGACTTTTCGCATTAAGAGTGCACCGGTAATAGCTATTGGAGATTTTCGAATATACTCTTTTATAAAGTAACCAATTGTTGAAGCTACCCCTTCAGATGCTTTAAGAACGAGGTTACCGATAAATCCATCACATATAATGACATCACAGCTACCATCAAAAATATTATTACCTTCAACGTTACCGATAAAACCTTTTTGTCCTTCAAGCATTTTGAATGTCTCTTTAGTGATTTCGTTTCCTTTGGAATCTTCTTCACCATTGGCGAGTAAACCGACCCGTGGAGCATCTATTTTGAACATATCTTTGGCATAATAGTACCCCATAATGCCAAATTGGAATAGGTGCTCGGCTTTACAATCTACATTGGCACCGGCATCCATCAAGATACTTCGTTTACCACTTTTGGTCGGCATCGATGTGACCAATGCGGGGCGTAAGACATTTTTGAGCCGTCCGAGTCGAAGTGTTGCCAACGTCATGGTTGCACCGCTGTGCCCTGCGCTGACAACACCGTCTGCTTCACCGTTGCGGACTAACTCTATCGCTTTGTAGATAGAGCTCTCTTGGCGTTTAAGTGCATCGGTGGCCGCATCACCCATATTGATAACGTCATTCGCTTCGACAATTAAAATCTTATCTTTATAGCCCTTAGGTAATAAAGATAAGATTTCATCTTTTTTACCAACTAGAATTGGTTGAAAACTCTTTTCTTTGAGTGCTTCAAGTGTCCCTTTAACAATCGGTTCGGGACCAAAGTCCCCGCCCATTGCATCAATTGCAATTCTAATCATCGATTATTTATACTCACCGGTTGTCGGATTGACATAGTGAGACAATTTGTACGTGCCGTCTTTATCTTTAACTGGACGTGCAAGAGAAATTTTATAGTGAGTTCTGCGTTTTGCGGCGCGTGAATGACTCACTCTTCTTTTAGGTACTGCCATAGTATTTATCCCTTTCTATTTAAATTTAAATACCGAGAGAATATATCCCTTCGGTTATGTTAACACTTGGTTTCCCTGCTAACAGGATATCCAGCTTCGCAATCAGAATTCTCGATCTAACGAGATTCCTTCGCAGTTTTTGCAACAAAAATAGTCGCTTTTGATCAGTTCGATTTCCGATTTGAGAAGCTCTTCCATATCAATCATTGATTGACCGATTTCGACGACATCCAACTCTTCGTCGTTGCCTTCATATATCCCATCGCTTAGGTAAAAAGAGATCTCTTCATTTAAAGACTTCTCTACTTCTTCGGCACAAATATCGCAAGGAATCGAAATACTCCCCGTAATTGTACCGTTTAATTGGGCAAGATTGCTTTTTTTCAGGATTAAATCACCCGAAAAAACAGCATTGTCACTATTTTCCTCAAAATGAAGCGGTTGTGAGCCCAATTTTTTAAATGCTATCTTCATGGCGATTACGAAATTTCGCGCCCTGAAAAGAAAAATGCGATTTCGATTGCCGCATTTTCTGCTGAGTCACTTCCGTGAACCGCATTAGCATCGATATTTTCAGCGAAATCAGCACGGATAGTTCCCGCTGCCGCTTCTTTAGGGTTTGTTGCACCCATCAAATCACGGTTTTTAAGGATAGCATTTTCACCCTCAAGAACGGTGATAACAACCGGACCACTTACCATGAAATCAACGAGGTCGTTGAAAAAAGGGCGTGCAGCGTGTACTGCGTAAAACGCTTCAGCGTCTTGACGTGAGAGTTGAACTTTTTTCATAGCCGCGATTTTAAGACTGTTACTTTCGAAACGATCCAAAATTTTACCGATGACACCTTTTGCTACGGCGTCTGGCTTGATGATTGACAATGTTTGTTCCATCAATGCTCCTGTTTTGTGTGTAAAAAATAGAACGGGATTATAGCGAAATAATAATTTAAGTAAGATTAAAGATGTGGAAATAATAATAGACAGGATAAAAGTATACTTTAAAAGGACAAACATGCGACCAAAGGGTTTTGATTCCTTTGGCGTTTTTTGAATAAAATTAATTGACGACGTTTGCTTTTGAAGAACGCATATCGGCGGTAACATCATCACGGTGAGCAGGACTAGCACCGATTTCATCCCATGTGATACAACCCTCAGTTGGACAAGCTGTTGCACACGCAGGCTCATCATGGTGACCGACACACTCGACACATTTGTCAGCATAAACGTAATAGACTTCTTCACCCGTTGGGTTATCGTCCTCGTCTACAATCGCTTCTACCGGACACTCGTCGATGCAAGCTCCGCAGTTAATACAGGTATCATTAATGACTACTGCCATAGGGTTCTCCTTGGTTGATAAATATGAGGTAACTATAACAGAAGAATTTTAAACCCACCTAAAAAAAAGGTGGGTGTATGAAGATTATTTTGAGAGTGTTACGGAAGTGTAAGTTAGAGACCTAGATAGGCTTTGATTGCATCCACTTTGTCTGTTTTTTCCCATGAAAATTCTGGAAGTTCACGTCCAAAGTGACCATATGCCGCTGTTTTTCGATAAATCGGTCGTAGAAGATCAAGAGATTCAATGATCCCTTTTGGGGTAAGGTTAAAAAGCTCTTTAACGCACGCTTCGAGTTTTTCTTCCGGAACTATCGATGTTCCATGGGAGTTGACCATGATGGAGATGGGTTTAACGACACCAATGGCATAGGACACTTGAATCGTTGCTTTTTCACATGCGCCCGATGCGACAAGATTTTTGGCGACGTAGCGGGCGGCATACGCAGCAGAACGGTCCACTTTAGTCGGATCTTTTCCGCTGAAGGCTCCACCGCCGTGAGGACATGCTCCGCCGTAGGTATCAACGATAATTTTACGTCCTGTAAGTCCTGCATCTCCTTGAGGACCGCCGATGACGAATTTTCCTGTTGGGTTGATGTGATAGATGATATTTGGAGACATCAATTCGTGAGGGATAACGTATTTGATCACCTCTTCGATAACATCAGCGTGAAGTTTCTCTTGAGAGATTTCAGGGGCATGTTGTGTCGAAACGACAACCGTTTCAACAGAAACCGGTTTGTCATCGACGTATTTGATACTCACTTGAGTTTTACCATCAGGACGGAGGTATGGGATGATCCCCTCTTTACGTACTTGAGCTAAACGCTCCGCAAGGCGGTGAGAAAGGTAGATCGGTAACGGCATCAATACGTCAGTCTCTTTACACGCATAGCCGAACATAAGACCTTGATCTCCTGCACCGATTTCACCGTCTTCTTGGTCAACACCTTGGTTAATGTCGGGGGATTGTTCACCGATACCGTTCAAGACGGCGCATGAGCGGTAATCAAATCCATACGTTGCATCGGTATAGCCAATTTCACGAACCACTTGACGGGCGATCTCTTGCATCGGAGCGTATGCAGTGGTTTTAAGCTCGCCTGCGATAACGCAAAAACCGTTGGAAACGAGAGTTTCACAGGCTACACGTGCTTTTGGATCGTGTTCGATAATGTAATCGAGAATCGCATCACTGATTTGATCCGCCATTTTATCGGGATGCCCCTCGGTGACCGATTCAGAGGTGAAAATGTATTCTTTAGGCATATATATCCTTAGAGGAAATGTTAAATATTTGTGGTTGGGCGGATTATATCGTATTGTGTTTTAAGTTTTTTAATGGCTTTGCAGATAATCTCTTTCCCAAAAGAAATCGATCCAATCGGTAGCTTCATGTAAGGAAAAATCGGGTTGAATAAGCGCAGTAGGTTTCATAAAGAGGGTTGCAATTTTAAAATGGCAATGGGGATATTGTCCCATAAAAATAGGCATAAGGGCAGATAATGTGGCACCGCTGTCCACAATATCATCAACGATTAAAACATTTGTTGAGGTTTGTAAATTGCATGAGCCTAATATCGTTACAGCTTCACGTTGTATCGTATCATCATAGCTTTCGATTCGTATACTTTGAAGATTACGAATATCTAACGACATGGCAAGTGCGTGTGCTAGGGTCATTCCCCCTCTCGCAACGGCAACGATGGTGTCGGGTTGGAAAGGTTTACATAAGGAACTTAGGGGTTGAAGATCATTTTTAAAGTGTTCATAGCTGTAGGTAATCATAAATAAAATTATACCATAAGGGCACCTACGCTATAATAAAGGATTAATTTTTAAAAAAGGCTACTATGAAAAAGTTAGCTATTATCGGCCGTCCAAATGTCGGCAAAAGTTCCCTCTTTAATCGTCTTCTCAAACAGCGCGATGCTATCACCTCTGAACAAGCAGGGACAACACGTGATGTCAAAAAACGTGTTGCCGTTGTGGTAGATAAAGAGGTGGAAATTCTCGATACGGGAGGTTTGGATGAGGGGTGTGAACTCTTCGATCGAATCAAAGAAAAATCTCTTAAAGCGGCACATGAAGCCGATATCATCCTCTTTATGGTAGACGGTAAAAGCCTCCCTGAAGAGGATGATAAAAAACTTTTTTATGAACTTGAATCGATGGGAAAAGCGATTGCGTTGGTTGTGAATAAAATCGATAATGACAAGATGCAAGAGAAGCTTTGGGAATATTATGAGTTCGGGACAGAACGCATTTTCGGTATCTCAGTATCTCATAACCGTTCGGTTTTGCCACTTTTAAATTGGATCGCTTCTGAACTCCCAGAATCTTCTATCGTTAAGCCTGAGGGTGAAACGGTAGAAGAAGATGAGATGGACGGATTTGATGCAGCACTAAAAGCCTCTTCGGATGATGACGAGTTCGAAGAGGATGAGGACGATGGGTTCTTTATTCCTGAAGCGGATGATGAAGAAGAGGAGACGTCGATCGAAGCACTTGAAGAGGCGTATCGTGGAATCGTTAAAGAGTA
>NZ_JBAQPS010000137.1:0-6403 GCF_049305995.1 Sulfuricurvum sp. | reverse complement strand
AATACATCAGATGTGTCGGTTCAAGCAAACAACTGCTATAAACAATAGGATTATTGTTACGTTTCAATACATCAGATGTGTCGGTTCAAGATCTCTTTTTCGATATTTGTTCCCGCTGTTGGAACCGTTTCAATACATCAGATGTGTCGGTTCAAGAGAGCCGAAAGTCAAAAAAAAAGCTGCTCCAAAAATGTTTCAATACATCAGATGTGTCGGTTCAAGGAATTCACAACGATGAACCCGACAACTCTCGAAAGTTTCAATACATCAGATGTGTCGGTTCAAGAAAGCTTTCGCTGTTTGGCAGCTATCGAAGTTCATGTTTCAATACATCAGATGTGTCGGTTCAAGGGGGTGGAACAGTCCACACAATCAAAAAGGTACGGTTTCAATACATCAGATGTGTCGGTTCAAGTATGCAGGCAATGATTTATAAGGAGTCGAAGCTAGTTTCAATACATCAGATGTGTCGGTTCAAGCCCCTACTCTTTAAAGCTAACTCGGCTAATTATCTGTTTCAATACATCAGATGTGTCGGTTCAAGTTATTCGAAATCAGATAACTCAGCCATTATTATGGTTTCAATACATCAGATGTGTCGGTTCAAGGGTACTAATACTATTTTGGAGGATCAAAATGATTTCGTTTCAATACATCAGATGTGTCGGTTCAAGATGCTCAATCACGTGATGATAGTCTTTTTAATTTGTTTCAATACATCAGATGTGTCGGTTCAAGCTCTTTGATCTTTAGAGGATAAATATAGATTCCCCGGTTTCAATACATCAGATGTGTCGGTTCAAGTGGTTTCCACGAGATTAGAATACATTTTAGAGAGGGGTTTCAATACATCAGATGTGTCGGTTCAAGATACTACTCTCAGCTCTCAAACAAGATCAACACTAGTTTCAATACATCAGATGTGTCGGTTCAAGTTCTGCTGGTGTATCAATGGCTATGCCTTTTACTAGTTTCAATACATCAGATGTGTCGGTTCAAGATTGTTCAAGACGAGGCATAGAACCGTCCATAAGGTTTCAATACATCAGATGTGTCGGTTCAAGCTTTCAAGGGACATTCAAATATGAGCAGTTGATTAAGTTTCAATACATCAGATGTGTCGGTTCAAGAAAGAAAAATAGGGGCTTTGAAAAATCGCCCTCCCCTATTTTTGGGAATTTTAGGCACTTTTTCCAATCATTTTAACAATGAAATTTCAAAAAGCTTCCAATCCGGTTGAAAACCCCTTATTATAGCCCTATTCCGCAAAAAAATCCATATCATCGGTTGGAAAAATCAGATGAAAATCGATTCTTGCTCCCGTTCAGTATTACCGATTGTCTCTTCACTAAAACTTCCGCTATGGAGAACTTTTATGATCGTGATAAAATCGAGTTTTGGATCGATCACTTTTTTGAGTTGGGCAATCATTTTGATTTGATTGGAGGGGGTGATATTGCCTCTAAAAATCGATTTCTGGTGGTGTTTGAGATATTTTTTACAGATTTTGAACACTTTGGCAACGCGATATTTCCCCACTTCACTAAACTCATCGGCGATATCGTAAAACAAAAAGAGGTAGTTGTAGTTGGTCGTGTCTTTTTTCACTCTTTATCCTTAAGTGAAAAAGCTTTAAACTCCCGCCCTTCGACGATGGATTTGATCAGTTTGTAACCATCGAGCTTGATCGCGTGTTTATACGAAACTTTCCGTTTGAGTTTCGGGTGCATGAACGATTCGTTGAGCCGCTCTTCGAATGCATCGATAAAGATTTTTTTACCCTCGGTATTGAGGAGTGCATAGTTGAGATTTTTATCGAAATGTTTGGTCACTTGGAGTTTTTTACGACCGACGAGATCGAAAATCGTCCGAAAAACGATGATCGGTTTAAACGCTTCGCTCAAATCCAAACTCAGACTAAATCGCCCTTCGCGCGGACTGTGGAGAAAACTGATCGATTGGTTGAGATGGGTATTGTAAATCGCCGAGATCGTTTTCGTATAGAGCAGTGTATTTCCGAAACTCACTAGCGCGTTCATCGGATTATCAGGGGGGCGTTTTACCCGTTTGTTCATCAAAAAATCTTCGGGCAAAAAATGGCTAAAACTGTCATAAAAACGGCTCCATACCTGCCCTTCGATAAACAAAATCTGCTCAATACGCAACTCTTTATCCAAAAAATTAGGTACGTCGTTTTTGAGCCAATCGAGATAAGGTTTGAGTTCTTTTTTATCATGGCGATAATAGTGATAGAGAGTTTCATGGATGTTTCGGGCGATAGCGTTGACGATGGCTTTGGCGATGATGAGACGGTTTTCGATATACATGATCGACTGTTTAATCGTCAAATTACCGCTAATGAGCTGATCTTTGGGATAAAACGTCCCGCTGTAGTTACCGTGATAATTAAACAGATGTAACGTTATCCCCGCACGGGCAATAAAATCTAAAAGTTTAGTGTTAAAACTCACCTCATTCATACAATACAGTTCGCGGGTGTCCTCGATAGGGATGTAAAAATTCCCTTTTTCGTTGATAAACGCGATGGAGTTATCTTTGCGCTTTAACTCCCCCATCGAAAAGATATATCGGGTATGATTTTTTGCCATTTGTTGCCTCGCTTAGGAATTACGGTAATGCAAATCTCTCAAAACTTACCACCTCGACCTCTCCTATGATTTCGTCGCTCTCGTAGGTAATAAGTTTGCAGCTTTCGTCACCTTTTTTAAAAGCTTCAAAAGCGTTTAGCTCTCTCTTTTTCGTTTTCTCGTCGCTGATGTCGTATGAGACTTGGTAGAGTGTTTTATCGACATAAAAATCTATCTCGTAAGTATCTTTGAGATAGGTGAGTGTTTCATGTTTTTGCGCTAAAACATTAAATACGCCATTTTCAAGAGCCGCGCCCAAATTATCGGAAAATTTCGGCACTATCTGCAAAAAACCGTTATCTTTTAGATATATTTTTTTCATTGATTTGATACGCTCTTTAGGTTTGGTATGAAATCTGTCGATGCGACTCACTAAAAAAGTCTCTTCGAAATAGTGGATATACTCTTTGATGGTTTTATCACTGAGTTCAAAGGTAGATGCTAACGTGGTGTAGTTGAGCATCGTGCACGCATTGCCAATGAGATAAAAAAAGAGCCTCTCGATACTTTCACTATTACGTATCCCATAACGAGGAACGATGTCACGATAGATGATATTTTTTGCATAACTTATAAGTATCTCTTTTTTTGTAAAGGTATCTTCTACAGTAAAAACTTCATAAAAACCACCCCAGCGCAGATATTCCTCTTTGGCTCTAGCGATCTCGATTCGATTGCCTAGACGTGCGAGTTCATCGGCATAGTCGATCCCTTTAAAATCCAAAAACTCCGCAAATGAGAAGGTGTCGAGATGGATATTGAGACTTCTACCCGTGAGCAATGTACCCAAATCGTTTGAGAGCATCGAGGAGTTTGACCCCGTGATGATAAACTTGATATCGCTTGATTCGTACTTGCTTTTTATATAAATCTGCCAGTTTTCAAAAAACTGTATCTCATCGAAGATGACATAGATTTTCCCTTTCGGACCCAGCAGTTTGAGATACTCCTCATAAATCGTCTCCAAATAGGTCGCATCGTGGCGGTATTCCAAAAAAAACGGTTGTTCGAGATTGACGAATAGAATATTTTTCGGATTCACTCCCGTCTCGATGAGATGATGTATAGCCGTTTTTGCAAGGGTGCTTTTACCGCATCGTCGAATACCCGTGATGGTGATGATGTGTTTGAGCGGGAGATAACGAACCAACGTCGCAAACTGCTCTCGTTTTGCATAGGTGGACAACGCACCATTCCAATGAGGATTTTGCTCTTGAAGTATTTTTTTAATCATGATTCTTTATTTCCAATCATTATACAGAAGTATATTTATCAATATTATACATATATACAGAAGTTTGTCAAATATTAAGAGCATTTATATAAAACAATACTCATAATACGCACATTTCTTGCACTTGTTCTCGAACACGGGAGCGGGGGGAACACTCTGATCGATGAGCGATTCGATCTCACCGATAACTCCCAAAAGCACCTTCTCATTCTCCTCGTCCAACTCGACGATTTGGGTTTTACGATTTTGGCGGTTGGTTTCGATATACTCGATTTTTCCCCTCTTCTCTATCCCTTTTTGACGCAATAGATACAGATACAACAACACCTGCCATTTCACCGCTTCGGGGTCAGAGTCGGACTTTTTCACCTCGACGAGATAATCGGCGGTGAGCTTGTCGAGCCGAACGTTATCGATTTTAATCTCAGCGTGTTGGGATTTCTCCTCGTTGATTTCATGCAATACCTTGCCGATACGGACATCCTCCGAGTTGTCTTCGAGATTTAGACGATTGGCGTGCATCCAACACTGAGTTTTACAGTGAAAATAGTAGTTGATTAGGGTTCCGGTAATCATTTCTTTTCCAACATATTACTATCTCTCATTTTGTAGCTACTTGCTTATATTTTTTAACTGTCCGATTTTTTCGGACAATTCACCAATGACCACTTTCAAATGGCTACAATTTGAAGCCGATTGACTTTTTACATATTTTTTTGATTCAAAAAGTTGTATTTTTTCCATAGGATTCCTCTTTATTTATAAAACACAAGTTCATGCAACGTCAATCAATTTTAGACTTTCATTTTGAGCGATTAATAAAAATTCTGCTAATTGATTTGAATCCACTAATACGTCTAAATACTCTCGTCGGTTATCGTTGAGAATCAGCGGAGGGATTCCATCATTTTGGATAAACTGCAATGCCATCAAAAGCCGTCCGATTCGACCGTTCCCATCGGCAAAAGGGTGAATCTGTTCAAATTCGATATGAAACTGCGCTATCTCTTCGATACTCATAGCCGCGTTGAATCTGTACAGCAAATTATCGATGTGTTGAGAGATTTTCAGCGGTGAAGAGAGTTTTACATCCACCCCTTTGATATATCGCTCATCCGTTCGATACGCACCTATAGGCTTTTCTATAAATCCGCCCGAAACTTTTAATGCATCTTCAAACATAATGAAATGCAAATCTTTTATAAAAGAGGCGGTAATCTGAAAATGGGGATTATTCGCCTCACGTACCACCACATCATACGCCTTTGCAAACCCCAGCACCACAAGCTGCTCACTCAGCGGCTTCCCCCCTGCCGTAGTCCCATTTTCCAAAAGGACTTTTGTCTCACCAAACGTCAGACTAATCCCCTCGATAGCATTGGAGTGATGCGTAATAGAGATGCGAAGCTCACGAAAGAGTTGTTCTTTTTGACGTAGCGTTAAATTTGAGAGTTGCATATTTTTCCTTTAAATAATCATGGATACAAAGTCACCGTTTATTAAAATCTATAAAAAATTAGAATTTTTGACGGTATTGTATTGTTCCCTGTCAAACTTACCCTCAGAAGTTATAAACTCTTCATAGTTTTTAACATAATAGTATCCATATTCTTCTTCGCCAATATATGGTCTTTGCTTGTCATTAAACTTTAAAAGATTGAAAGTAAAAAATTGCATAAGTGAGTTAAGTTTTGAAGTGTAAATCTGTTTTTTTGCGTACCCATCTATTTTGTTTAGCTCTTGAAACTCATCCCAAACTTTTTGCCCGTCTAGTTTTCCATCACTCAAAAACACTTCATCCAAATCGTCAAATTCTTTAACACCTTTATAGATCGATAAATCGATTTGAAATGGAAAGTAGAGGGTAAAGTTTTGGGAGTTGATGAGGGTCATGGTTTTTGAAATCTCTTTATAATTGAGCTTTTTTAGCAATTCGGAAAAGTTTTCATAATTGGTCATTAGACCGTTTTGAAATCTATCCCCCTCCTTTTTAATTTTCCCCAAAACTTCTTCATAGTAGATACCAAACTCTTTGTTTTGTAAAATATCTCTGTATTTTGGTTGTGTTAAATCCAAACCTAAACGATTATCACCACGATATATTTTTTCAACAGAATCTAAATTAAAAAAATAGACCATCCCCTCTCTCAAACAACTCCGATTTATCCGCCCCATGAACTGCTCTTCACTATCAATCGTAGAAATATCTTTAAATCCGATATCCATATCAATATCTACACCCGCTTCGATGACCTGCGTCGCCACAATAATCAACGTCTCATTTTTACTTTTATTGATAACGTACTGACGATACGCTTTATTGTCATCACCGCTCAGTTCATACACATTATCAAACTCATCTTTGATAGCGTTATAAAACTCTCTGGCACTCTGTTTTTTGATAAATTCAAAGAGGATTTTTTTCTCTTTCGGTTGTGTACGTAAAATCTCAACCAATTTCTCTATACTCATCTCACCATCAATTAAAGAGAAATCCATCGTGACTCTTTTTTTAAATAGA
>NZ_JBAQPS010000136.1:0-4356 GCF_049305995.1 Sulfuricurvum sp. | reverse complement strand
AAACACCTCTTTGTTTCACTGAATCATGGAATATTGCTGACAATACGTTTGAAGCGGTTGTAGCACACGGTTATATGCTTCCGGATACTATTTTGGCAGCAGCGTGGGTTGGAAAACACAATGGTATGGGCTTGTTACAAACTGTTCCTACAACCTCAATTGGTCGTGGTACTACTGTTGCTTATAACGGCGAATTCCGTGATTTCGCGGTCAACGGTGCGTATGCAGCAGCGGTTATCAACAAATCACTTCCAGGTACTGCGTTGCAAGCATGGTATTACAATGTTCCGGATATTGCCGATGCTTACTGGTTGCAAGCGGATACTAAATTGATGGGTATGGTTGATCTTGGTGTTCAATTTGCAGGTATGAGTCCGGACGATTCATCTAACTCACTTGGTGCTACAGCAACCAATCACCGTGATACCGATGCATTTTCAGTGAAAGCGGCTACAGCTGTTGGACCTGTAAATGTGTATGCGGCGTATTCATCTGTGAGTGCTGGTACAATCGGTTTTGCCAACGTTGCGACGGGTGACAAATCAATGTTGTATACAACTCTCGGAAGTATCTATATGGATGGTGAGATCGCAGCAGCTCCGGATACTGATGCGTGGAAAATCGGTGCATCTACCAAAGCAGTTCCAGGTGTAACTCTTTCTGCTAGCTATGCAGAAGCTGAAGTTGGTAATAATGAAGGTACTGCAGGTCTTGTTGCCGGTGCAGCAACTATTAATACAGATTTTACAGCATGGGACATTGTGGCAAACACAAAAGTTGGACCAGTTGATTTGACAGCAATTTATACTTCTTTTGAAAAAGATGTAAAAGCTACAGATACATCTGATAAAACAACTGATTCTCTCCGTATCATCGCTTCTTTGAAATTCTAATATCCACTAGGATATTCCTTTCAGGGCCTTCGGGCCCATAAACATTCTCCTTATGTTAAGCTTTTCGCCAAAGGATTCGTCACCCTTTGGCACTTTCAACCCACTCTCCATGTAACAATCAAGTATAAAATATTTTTTATTCTAAGAAGTCTATTAAATTATGGAAGATTTTTTTGGAATAGATCCACGCACTAAAGGCGTAGAAAGGTATAGGAGTGTTATTTTTTTGTCGCTACGAATAGGGCGATACGTTTGATTCCTTCACGGATACTATCGATATCAGTGGCAAAACTGAATCTAAAATAGCCCTCAGAGCCAAATCCTACACCAGGTACGACGGCGATACCTTGTTCTTCGAGTAACTCTTTGCAAAATTGCATCGAATCGTTGCTCACTTCTTTGATGTTGACAAACAGATAAAATGCACCATCTGGTGAAAGGACGGATAGTCCATCGATTTCATTGAACAATTTTACCGCTTCATCACGGCGTGCTTTGAACTGTACACGCATCGCTTCGATGTCAGCATCAGCATCACCGTTAAGTCCTACGATAGCCGCTTTTTGAGTGATAGAGTTGATATTTGACGTACTTTGACTTTGGAGTTTTTTGGTTGCTTGGATGATTTCAGTATTGTGTGCTGCCATATACCCAAAACGCCATCCTGTCATTGCTACCGATTTGCTGAGACCGTTGATAGTGATGGTACGTTTAAACATATCATCGCTGATGGCAGCTGCTGATGTGAATTCTCCATCATAAATGAGTTTTTCATACATCTCATCACTGGCAACGATCACATCGGTCCTTTCGAGCACTTTTCCAAGAGCCGTGAGTTCTTCACGTGAGTAGACGGCACCTGTCGGGTTTGATGGTGAGGTTAGAATCAACATTTTTGTTTTTGGAGTCAATGCTGCTTTGAGCTGCTCAGGGGTGATTTTAAATCCGCTAGTATCGTCTGTCATGATCTCTACAACGGTTCCGCCACAGTACATCACCAACTCTGGATAGGTAACCCAATAGGGTGCTGGGATGATCACTTCATCACCGTTCTGGATCGTACAGGCAAAAAGGTTATAAAGTGAGTGTTTCGCACCATTATTCGCAATAATCTGATTTGGTTTGTATTCCAATCCATTATCACGTTTGAGTTTAAGTGCAATCGCTGCTTTTAGATCAGGGATCCCATCAACGGCAGTGTATTTGGTAAAGCCGTCATTGATCGCTTTGATCGCGGCATCTTTGATCACCTGAGGAGTATCAAAATCAGGTTCACCGGCAGAGAAGCTGAGAATATTTTTCCCTTGTGCTTTGAGTTCTTGCGCTAACGTAGAGATAGCAATGGTAATCGATTCGGAGAGTATATTGACGCGATCGGTTAACATGGATTCAGCCCTTGTAAAAAATTTTGGAATTATAACATGGCTGGCTTTAATTTTTACATCAGTTCCCGAGTTAAAAACTGCGGTTTTCCGGTATGAAATCCTTGCGCATAGGTAATACCTAATTCAGTTATATTTTGCAATATTTCTTCCGATGAAACGAATTCAGCAACGGTATCAACACCGATACGATGTGCAAAATCCACGATAGCTTCGACGACAATACGGTGCCTAGGATTTTCGTTAATGGATTTAATAAGAGAACCATCTATTTTAAGAATATCAACATTGAGTTTGAGGATGTTTTCAAAATTAGAATAACCGGTTCCGAAGTCATCGATAGCGATTTTCGCTCCCAAGGCTTTCATACGAGAGATAAAAGAAGCTACTTCATCAAAGTTTTCAATCCCTTCCGATTCTAATATTTCGAAAATAATTCGATTTGCTGTATCGGTTTGACGGAGGATATTTTCAATGGTCGTGACAGTTCGTTTATCAAGAATATCACTACTGGAGAGGTTGATTGAAAATTGTTCATTTTGTCCGGAAAATAAATGGCAGGCTTGATAAACAACTTCTTGGGTAATGTGATGATAGAGTTTGGTTTTTTGGGCAATAGGGAGAAACTCATAGGGAGTAATCAGTGTTCCATCTTCATTTTGTAAACGAACCAAAGTCTCAAATTTTTCAGTTTTTCCGGTTGTAGTAGAAACAATCGGCTGATACTGGCATACAATACGATGTTCTACTAATGCCTGACGAATACGGGCGGTCATAGCGATATTCGTTTGATACTGTTGCTCAATCCCTTCTGACTGATCGTAAATTGAATAGGGGAGTTTACTCCCTCGTGCTTTATTAAGTGCAACATCGGCATGAATAAGTGGTTTATCACTTTCAATCGCGATTCCTACCGTTGCACGAACATGCACAGTCTCTTCTCCAATCATAAATAGTTTTTCACTTAATAATGAAAGAAGTGTCTCAATATTATGGCAAAAGTCACGCGAAGTCGTTTCTTTCTTTAAACGAAAAGCAAATTCATCTCCACCAATACGATAGGGGGAAAGTTTCATTTCAACAAGCCAGTATGCTATTTGACTCAAGAGCCAGTCTCCTGCATCGATTCCGAAAAAGTCATTGATCTCTTTAAAATCATCAATATTTAAAATAGCGATAGTATTAGTTGGTTTGGTTGATAAATCTTCTTGGAGCTTAAACCGGTTTGGAAGTTTCGTCAGGTTGTCAAAATAAAGATGTTGAGTAACTTCATGGGTTTGTTCTGCTACTTTTAGTTCAAGATCTTTATTAATAGCTTGAAATTTTTCTGCATAACTCCATACCCTTTCTTGCATCGCTTCAAATGCTTTGATAATCAGTGAAAATTCGGTTTGAGTTGAAGGAAAATTGAAAATAATTTTTTCACCAGGTCTAAAATTTTGAACTTTTTTGGCAATCAGTTTAATGGGGAGTAAAAGACGGTTAATCCAGTTCAATATAATCCAAAGAATGGCGAATACACTAAAAGCTATCCAAAAGTAAAGGGTATAAAATTGATTCATAGTAGTGTTAAACTCTTCTCCTGCATACGTTAATGTCATTGAACCTATTTTTTTTAGGGTAGAAGGTTCCATTAATATTTGAGTAACTTTGATTGCATGTTCATGAGTACGATTTTCTTTTTTACGATACTCAAGAAGGGTATTGCCACTACTATCAACGATATGGATAGCAATAACTTCATCTAACTGAGTGATTGAGGATAGTTTTTCGTCGAGATCTTGTATATCCAAAAAAATAGATAAAGATAGGGATGGTTCTATAGCTTTGATGAGCAGAGCTGCTTTCTCTTTTTCGGAGTTCAAGGTTAATTCACGAACAATTAAAAACGTCCCTATTGTAACAATACTAAAAAGAACTAGAGATGCTAAAATAAGGGTAACAAAAATTTTTGTTGAAAGTCTAGCAGTTTGAAAACGGTTCAATTGATAAGTCTCGCAATTTGAAATAAATTGTCATTAAAGCGAAAATTTCCTGCTTTAAAAACGGTTCGGTTGATATAAATGACAGTAGAACGCTCG
>NZ_JBAQPS010000135.1:0-4141 GCF_049305995.1 Sulfuricurvum sp. | reverse complement strand
GCGCTATGTGTTGCAGGAGCGGGAGAGCAAGCTCTATGAGTATGCGAAACGATTTAGTGCAAAACTCTCCAATCTCGTCCCGTTTATCGGCTTTTGCGACCGCGAGTTTGATCGATACGATCACTATCAAGCGCGGGTGTTGTTTGCCCGCACGCGCGATTTCGCGATCCTAAAACCTCAGAATAATGATGATGTTGTCCTCGAAGAGTTCTCCCATCCCGCCATCCACAAACCCAAACCGATCAGCGTCGATTTCCGCTCGAATCTCCTCATGATTACGGGGGTGAATGCGGGGGGTAAAACGATGCTCCTCAAATCGCTCCTCTCGGCGTCTTTGATGGCAAAATATCTTATCCCGATGAAGATCAACCCCCACAAATCACGGATCGGGAGTTTCAAGCGGATCGAAGCGGTCATCGACGATCCCCAAAGTGTGAGCAACGACATCTCCACCTTCGCGGGGCGGATGGTGCAGTTTAGCCATCTCTTCGAGCACAAAAGTGCCCTTGTCGGTGTCGATGAGATCGAACTAGGAACCGACAGCGACGAAGCGGCGGCACTCTTTGCCATCGTCCTCGATGAGCTGATCAAACGGGGTCAAAAGATCATCGTCACCACCCACCACAAACGTCTCGCCGCATTGATGGCGGATCGTGACGATGTGGAGCTGATGGCGGCACTTTATGACGAAGAACGCCGTTTACCGACCTATGAATTTTTACAAGGGGTGATCGGTAAGAGCTACGCATTCGAGACCGCCACACGCTACGGGATCAACCCTGCCATCATCACCCGTGCGAAATCGCTCTACGGTGAAAACCATGAGAAACTGAGCGTCCTCATCGAGCGGGGAAGCGAACTGGAACGTTCGTTAAAGCGGAAGAACCGTGAGGTGGATGAGAGACTTGAATCCCTCAAAACCCAAGAGAGCGCACTCAAAGAGGCACGGGAACACCTACGGGTAGAACTCGATGCCGAAAAAGCGAAACTCCGAACGGGATACGATGAAGCGATCCGTGAAGCGAAAGAGGCGGCAAAAGGGATGGATATGGCGGCAATCCATAGACAGCTCAACAAGGCACAGGCGAAACTTCCGAAACCAGAGCCGATCAAGATTGCCGAACCTGAACCGATCAAATACGAAGTAGGGCAGACGGTGAAATACCGCTCTCAGCGCGGAACAGTAGTGAGCGTCGGGGCGAAAGATGCGATGATCGAGGTGGAGGGGATGCGGGTGCGGGTAAAACTCACCGATCTCAAACCCAGCGGCAACCTCCCGAAAAAACCGAAGGTCACTGTAACGTCGCAGATCGACCAAAAAAGCGGTCTTAAACTCGATCTTCACGGACTACGAGGGGAAGAGGCGTGCGAGCGGATGGATAAATTTCTCTCCGATGCACTCTTGCAGGGATTCGATGAGGTGATTATCTATCACGGTATCGGAACGGGGAAACTCTCTTATGCTGTCAAAGAGTTTTTGAAAGTTCATCCGAGTGTGAAAAGCTTCACCGATGCCCCTCAGCATTTGGGGGGATTCGGGGCGAAAATCGTGAGGCTCTAAGAATGTATGTTCATTCCACATAGGTGGATAAAGAGCTTGAATATTATCTTCTAAAGGATTTGCAATCAAAAATCAAATATCTAAAAGTTTAGATTTGCTAAAAGTAATGAGACCAATTTTTCATTCAGAGGATGATTTTAAATTTTCTTTTTCTTCAATTCTCCAACGAGAATTGGGTGAAGACTATGAAATTAGACTTGAGCGACCTCAAGAAATTAGAATGCTTAAACGTGATAAAAATGAAAAAATTATTAGAGCTCCTATTGATATAGTTGTGATTGATAAGAAAACTAATCTTACTTATCCTATTGAATTAAAATACAAAACAAAAAAATATCCATATCCTCATGAAGATGAAATATATAACTTAACAGAACAAGGTGCTATTGATATTGGTAGGTTTAGTTTTAGAAAAGACATTTATAGACTTGAACAGCTGATAAATAAGGAATCAATCCAAAAAGAAGGTTTTTTTATTGTAATCACAAATGAAAAAAAATACTTTGAGAATGTTTCAGATAAAGATACAACGGATAAAAATTTTTCATTCCATGACGGCATGATTATTCAGAAAGAGGATAAAAGCTGGAATTATGAAAAACAGTTTACTGATGGTTATATCTTAAATGAGAATATGCAACTTAGTAAGAATGATAAATTGCACTGGACATCTAAAGGTGATAACTTTTATAAATTGGATCTAAAAAATACATATGAAATTAAATGGCAAACATATTCAAAATTGAAAGAAACTGAGTTTTATATATCAGTTGTCGAGATAACAAAGCAACAAGAGAAAAAGAAGAAAAAAATAAAAAATAGGGGTCAAAAATAAATAGGGGTCAGGTGATAACTATAACTAAATAGGCTACTTTTTAGTAGTAAAATCGACAACTATTCTAAAACATTCTAAAAATCCTGTATAATATTCCGTAAGATTATACGGGAGATTACGATGGTAGCCTATAAACCAAGCGAACTGATGAGTTCGACCGATGTCGCGAAAAACTTCGGAGCAGTCCTCTCGAAACTAGCCAACCACGAAGTCGATAAAATCGGCGTTCTCAAAAACAATAAACTCGATTTTGTCCTGATGCGTAATGATGAACTCGAAATCATGATCGAACAAGAGATTCAACAAAGACAGTTCGAAGCTGATAAGCGAATGGTAGCACGACAAGTTGAAGCACTACGGAGCGGAAAAGTTAAATGCTATTCACTCGATGAAGCAGAAAAAATGTTAGACGAAGCACTTGCACGTTATGAAGATTGAATTTGATCCCGAATTTATGGTTGCTTTGATCAAACAGATCGAAACAATAGCGGAAGATAAACCGAATGCGGCACGCGAATTTAAACAAATGTTGATAGTTCAATGTAAATCCTTGGTCGATATGCCGTATCGTTGTCGAAAATCGATCTACTATGACGATGATAATGTTCGCGATTTAATCTTTAAAGGGTACGTGATTGTATATGTTATCCAAGATGATATGATTACTATCACCTCTTTAATCAATCAACAAAATTTTAAACCCAAAAGTATCTAATCATGACCCAAACCGAATACCAAAATGCTGTAAAACAACTTCAAAAATATTCCTACCACTATTACGTTCTCGATGATCCTATCACGACCGATGAAGAGTACGATATCCTCTATCACCTCGTGGTGGCGTATGAGAATGAGCATCTGAACGAAATAATCCCCGATTCTCCGACACAGCGGGTTGGGGATGTCCCTCAGGACAAGTTTGACAAAGCACAGCATCTCGTGCGCATGTGGAGCCTCGAAGACCTCTTTAACCGAGATGAGTTGGAGACGTGGGTAAACCGCATCACGAAAGGGTACGGGGATGTCCGTTTCTACTGTGAACCCAAATTTGACGGGGCGAGTTTGAATCTCATCTATGACAACGGTGTACTGACTCAGGCGATCACGCGCGGAGACGGAGTTGAGGGGGAAGAGGTTACCCAAAATGCCAAAACGATTCAGTCGATCCCTCTTCGTATCGAGTATACGGGACGGATCGAAATTCGGGGAGAAGTGGTCATTTTCAAAGAGGATTTTGAGAAGATCAATTTGGAGCGTTCCCGTAACGGCGAATCGCTGTTTGCTAACCCTCGTAATGCGGCGGCGGGGAGCCTTCGCCAACTCGATACCCGTATCACCGCCTCACGCCGTCTCGTCTTTATACCCTACGGCATCGGAGCCAATACGCTGGAGATCAAAAACCTCTCAGAGCGGATGGAGTGGGTGTACGCTCTGGGATTCCGAAACCCTCACATGACCCACTTGTGCGAAAGTGCCGATCAGATTGAGACCTTTTACCATGAAATGCGCGTTGAGCGGGATAATTTTGCGATGCTGTTGGACGGGATGGTAATCAAAGTGGACGCGATAGCCGTCCAAGATGAGTTGGGCTATACGGTGAAAAATCCCCGATGGGCGGCGGCGTATAAATTTCCCGCTATCGAGAAACTGACCACCCTGCGTGAGGTCATCATGCAGGTGGGGCGTAGCGGTGTTGTCACCCCTGTCGCCATCGTCGAGCCTGTCGATATCGAGGGGGTTACGGT
>NZ_JBAQPS010000134.1:0-2445 GCF_049305995.1 Sulfuricurvum sp. | reverse complement strand
GCTTATATCCTTGTGGTTCATCAATTTTTGAATTGTAAAAATGGGTGTTCCCGCTATCGCTAATTGACTTGCATATGTGTGTCTGAGGGTGTGTATAACTGCTCTGTCAATCGCATTGCTCGCATCTATCCCTTTATTGAACAAACGGTTGAGAATAGGCTTGAGCCTATTTGAAATGAATTTCACTTCATCATTTGTAGTATCTTCTTGAAATAGTCTCTTCCCGTCATAGCTAATCAAAAAATCAGTTCGTTTGAAATGATTTTTAGCTGACCATTCTTTACAACGGCTCATTGCTTCTTTGGATAAAAAGCCTTTATAAGGGGTTCCATTTTTAAAGTCGAGTAGGGTGACAATGCCATTCGTAAAATCGATGTCTTGAACTTTGATATTGCATATGGTTTTAATGCGTCCACCTGTTGAGAGGGAGAGAATTACAAATAGTTCAAGTACTTCGCCATCCTTGTGTTTACGGATTTCTTGCATCAATAATTTTGTCTCTTCGATGGATAAATATCGTTGACGTTCGTTTTGAACCTTTTGTCTTTTGATAGACTTAATCGGATTCTCACCTTTGAATTTCCCTTTGGAAATTGCGTGGTTTATGATTGCAGATAAATCGTTTATGAGATTATTTATTGTTTTGGAAGCATACACGCGTTTGGTTGCTTCACAAATCTCTTTGGATTTGTCTCTTTGCCATTTTTCAATCAGTTCAGAACTAATATCAGTGATGTCGATTTGCCCAAAGAGGGGAGCAAAATGTTTATTGTAATCCTTGCGTCGTTTTTCATTATTTCGATTATGTAACGCTTTATCTTCGAAATACAAATCAGCCAATTCATCGAGCGTAGCTATGCTCTTTTTTTTGTACTTAACAATGGGGGCATCATCTCCGAACTTAGCACGGTTAATAGCTTCATTGCGTTTTTGGTGGCAGAACTCTTCTGTTATACCCTCTGAGCGTTTTCCAATATGCACAGTCTTACTTTTGCTCGCAATTTTGTATACGATATAATATGACCGATCATTATTATCTAAGGTCTCGTATTTGACTCCGGTGAATTTGCCGGAAGCAGTAAATCTTGCCATGATAATTCCTTTTCTTGTTATACCTATGTTACACCATAGGTGCTAAAAAACGTAAATTTTTGACTAGATTTGCAAAATGAATAAAAATCTAAAAGTCCCTAAAATAGGTGATTTGATGAGGTTTTTGTAGATTTGAAGAGGTGTGAAAAATGCTAGATTAGCGGTTCGAGTCCGCCCACTGGTACCACCCCTCTTTATAAATCCCTTTAAAACATCGTAAAATAGGCACTTTCATAGACGCTTTAAGAATTCAAAAAATTAATCATTTCTACCCTATTTCTACCCTAATATTCTTTTTATGCCTATTGAAGTAATTTTTTTTATTTAGTATCAGCTCTAAATCCACTTAAAAAATGAAGTGGTATTGGAAAACTATAGTGTCTACATGCTGTTAAAATTATTGGCCAAGTCTGATATTGGATGGCACTTAATTGATTAAAGTGTTCTGATTCATAACATTCTTTGAATATCTCTTCAAGAAAAATATCTTGCGGCTGGTCAACCCCAACATGTGATAGTGTTCCACCATGATTATCACTATATTTATAAAAATGTCTTTCTGAGGTTTCATCAGGATACCAAATTTGAAAGTTACAATGCTCTAAAAATTTTGATTTTATTTTTTGAATTTCTTCGTAAACATCATCAAAACCTAAAAGTGCCGCATATGTCGCAATCATAGGGTATAAGATACTACCTTTTGTGACTTCTTCTTTGTATCCTTCCGTCGATCGAGGGTGATCAAGTAGCTCATGATATGTATGTAAGTTGCATGGATAACAACTATCTGTGTAAAATAAAAAGTGAATATGTTCTACCATAAATTGTAGCCATCTATGTAAATCATCATGACTTGTCAGGTCAAGCGCAAAAAAGAATGCAGATAAGTTAATATCAATAGCCTGTTCATCTTTGTATGGTGAAAATAAAATTGGGTTATTTGTGATAAGTTGTTTAAGTGAAACGCGATATCTCTGCATTTTCTGCAATATTTCTTGAGTAACCTTATGATCTTTATCAATAGCTTCAAGACGCGTATAATACCAATATAACCATAACCCTTCTAATGCTAATCTACCTAAAATATCAAATAATTTCAGGTTAACATCTACAGATGAGGATGGGGATACAGCATTTGAAATAGCATATAACTTATCTACATGAGGCAAGATTTTTTCTAAAAATGCATTGCCTATTTGCATTTTCAAAAGAATGATATTTATAAATAGACTTCTTGCATAACCTAACATTTTGCTCCAAATCCTCGATCAGAGTTAATCAGAGCACATATCAAATTAAAGCGTAAACCGAATCGTTTTCGACGGTTACGGTATTTTTCACCGAGTATTTTAA
>NZ_JBAQPS010000133.1:0-15779 GCF_049305995.1 Sulfuricurvum sp. | reverse complement strand
GTAACAGGAAAAGCGTACTGTTTGTTATGGGTGATAAGGGCGTTATAGGCATCACGTATATCTTCTGAGCGGATAAACGGCGCTGTTGCATAGATACAGCAGGCGTAATCGATAACCGAATCGTTTTGAAGCGTTTGGATGGCGTGAGCGATGACGGAGATGGTAGCGGTGTGATCGTCACTCAGCTCTTTGGGTCTTATAAAAGGGATCTCGGCACCGTAACTGCGTGCAACGTCGGCTATCTCTTCATCATCGGTAGTGACAATGATACGATCAAACAGCCCCGACTCCTGAGCCGCTTTGATACTGTGCGCAATGATCGGCAGACCTGCAAACGCTCTGATATTCTTTCGGGGTATCCGTTTGCTTCCTCCTCGGGCTGGGATGATAGCAATATGCATTAGACACTGCATCCGCGATGGGAATATTTTTCCATCACTTCAAGAACTATATCGGCAACCATCACGGCATCTTCTAACGTCATTTTTTGATGACACGGGATGGAAAGTTCGCTTTTATAAAACAGTTCGCTGTTCGCTAATTGCTGTTCTCCGAAACGTTCTTTGTAAAAACTATTTTGATAAATGGGTTTATAGTGAACCTGTACCCCAAGACCGCGAGAGTGCAATTCACTAAAAATATCCTCTTTAACACAGTGCAATGCCGGGGATAGTAACAATGGATAAAGGTGGCGGGCACTTTTTTCATTTTCATTTAGTGAAATGGTTTGAAAGAGTTTATGCCCTGCAAAACGCTCATGGTAATAACGGGCGATTGTATCGCGTGTTTGAAGAAAACGATCCAACTTATGAAACTGCGACAGTCCCAATGCGGCGGCAAACTCAGTGAGACGAAAATTATGCCCCAAAGTCACCATATCGGAGTTCCAGAGCTGTTTTTTGATGATGCCGTGCGAGCGGAAGAGTTTGAGTTTTTGGGCGAATGCTTCGTCGTTCGTTACTACCGCACCCCCCTCTCCCGTCGTGATCGGTTTGATCGCATGGAAACTAAAGATACTCATGTCGGCAAAGGAACCGATTTTTTGGTTGCCGATACCGCTTCCCAAAGCGTGGGAAGCATCTTGGATTACCAAAAGCTTGTGTTTTTTTGCAATATTGTTGATTAACTCTATTGCAACCGGTTTTCCGGCGAAATCAACGGGGACGAGTGCGCGGGTTCGTGGTGTGATGAGTGATTCGATCAACGATTCATCGATGTTTCCATCCATTTTAATATCACAAAAAATCGGCTTTGCCCCCAGTGCGATTGCCATATTCGACGTTGCGACAAAACTGATTGGCGTGGTGATAATTTCATCGTTTTCAGAGAGTTCTGCAACGGCATACGCACCTAAAAGGGCGGAAGTAGCAGAGTTGAAGGCGACACAATACCGCACCCCGACATAGTTGGCAATTGCTTCTTCAAACTCCTCGACTTTAGCTCCTTGGGTGAGGTGAGAGCTTTTTAAGATCTCAACAACGGCGGTAATGTCATCCTCTTCAATCAACTGAGTTGAATACGGAATCACGACTACCTCCTTTTATACGCAATCGGAATAAAATCCCGATTGGCTACGTTAACACTGTGTTCACTTCGGCAGTGAGCCCGAGAAGAGAAATGTCCTTTCATTTCTCTTCACTTTGAGTGAGGGCGATTTTCTCTAATAATGCTTCGCTAGTGAGCCACTCGGTATTGGTTTCGGAACTGTATTTGAATCCGTATTCCACGGGTTTCCCGATCTCTTCGCAGTTATTTCGTGAGAAATTGGCATTATCCGTAAATTGGATGGAAGGTTTAATGACATAATGATCGTGAAACTCCAATGTGAGGTGGGAATCATCACGTGGACACATTACTTCGTGCATTTTTTCTCCCGGACGGATTCCAACGATTTTATATGGAAGATGAGGTGCTATGGCAGTTGCGACATCGATCACCTTCATCGAAGGGATTTTAGGGATAAATATCTCTCCTCCGTGCATCCGTTGAAAATTTTTGAGGACAAAATCAACCCCCTCTTGAAGAGTGATCCAAAACCGACTCATTCGTTCATCCGTGATAGGGAGTTCAGTTGCTCCCTGTTCAATTAACTTTTGAAAAAATGGGACGACAGAACCGCGTGAACCTAAAACATTTCCGTAGCGGACTACGGCAAAACGGATATCTTTGCCTCCTCGGATATTGTTAGCGGCGACAAAGAGTTTATCAGATGCAAGTTTGGTCGCACCGTAGAGGTTGATAGGGCTGGCGGCTTTGTCGGTAGAGAGAGCGATCACTCGGCTGACATTGCAGTGAAGTGCCGCATCGATAACGTTTTGAGCACCGTTGATATTGGTTTTGATACATTCCATGGGATTGTATTCAGCGATAGGAACATGTTTGAGTGCGGCTGCATGAACGACGTAGTTGACACCATTCATTGCACTTTCGAGTCGTTTTAAATCTCGAACATCACCAATAAAATAACGCATACAAGGATCATTGAACCGTTGAGCCATTTCGTACTGCTTGAGTTCATCACGGGAATAGATAATGATTTTATTGGGTTTGTAATGCTTGAGAATAGTTTTGACAAATTGTTTACCAAAGCTACCGGTTCCGCCAGTAATGAGTATATTTTTTCCATTAAGCATACGATGTCCTAGTCCTATCAGTACAGATGATAGAATAAAGCAAAATTGATACCAATTTGTATTATATCTGACTTTAAGAGCCGTTAATTGCCATAGAAATTTGGTTTTTTAGACTGGAGAATTGGTTTGTTAATTTAGTCATAATAGCATCATATTGAACAAAACGAGCCGTCATTGCTTCATAGCGGGCATCCAAAAGAGCTTGGGAACGTGTTTTATTCGTATTCAATGAAGTAATATTGGCAGATGATGCTGAAGTTAATGTTGCCATAATTCCACTTGATGCAGTGGTATATGAGGTGAGGAGTGTATCCAATGAGGTAAACATTCCATCAGTGGTTGAACTGTTGCCTAAACTGTCAATGGTGGTTGTACCACGAAAAAATGCTTCTGCAGCCGTTGTATCTTCATCAAATTTAGAAAGAAAAATACTAGAATCAAAACTCATAGTTCCATCTTCAGCTAAGTCTATCCCAAATTGTGGAAGTGAAAAACCATCACTGCTAACAGAGGTAACGATTTGATTAATGGCACGAGTAATACCATAAATTGAGCTATCACCGTTAAAAACACCTATGGTTCCGGCAGTTGTATCGGATGTGGTTAAGCTGGTTATTTGTGTGTTCAAACTATTGTAGCTAGTGACAAAAGAGCTCATGGCGTCACTGATAGCAGTCGTATTTTGGGTAATGGCGATATTAGCACTTCCACTATTTTGTAACAGATTAATGGTCATACCGGGAGTAATATCTGTAATGGTATTACTGCTACGGGTGATAGTAATGCCATCGTATTTAAAAGAAGCATCCTGTGCAGTTTGAATATCTTGCATTCCTGTTGGATTTGTCGTTATATGATATGCAAGAAGTTTTGAATCAAGAGTGCCGCCTGAGGAGTCGCTGAGCGTAATAGCTTGATCTTCACCTGTTGCTACAGAACTTAGAACTAATCGGTAATCATTTGTTCCGACTTGCAAAGTAGATGCCTTAACAACGCTTCCCGCAGCGCTATTGATGGCATCTTTAAGTGTTTCTAATGTAGTAGAAGCGGTATAATCAATACTATAACTAGTACTGGCGATTCCTAATGTCAGTGTGCCTGAACCACTGGAAATTAAACTTGAGGTGGCGGTAAAACTACCTGATTCTTTAATGTTATTTAAAGCTAATGAAGTATCTGAAATCGAAAAAGATTGCACTGTTACCCCAGCATTAGCTGTAACACTTACCGCATCTGTACTTCCCGAAACACTGCGTCCTTGATACAAAGTATCATCATTCAATGCACTTGCATTTGCCTGAAACGTTGTTAAGAGACTGCTTACAAGGCTTAACGCGCTACTTTTCTTCGTTTCAAGAGTGATTTTATTGGTAATAGGGGTAATTATCGCCGTCGTATCAGCCGCTTTTAACTGATCGATTACGGTCGAGGTCAAGACTCCCGATCCAGCCCCAAGTGAACTGACTGCCATAACAAATCCTTTTACTGTAATTCTTGAATTATATATCGACCGAAACACTCAAAACTTTATTTTCAATTGTATAAGCAAAAAAGGTTCCCTCACCGTTTTTTGCTAATCCCGAAGCGCTGAGGTCTGAGGGTGAGCTCGGTAACGCTTACCCCCTTACGCAGGCATAGGAGATTGCGGATGGTTTGCGCAATATCGGAGGCAAAGAGTTTGGTATCTTCAGATTCACCGACTCCGAAACGCAAATCATCGAAAAAAGCGGTTTCGGTCATATCGGGATTGATGGTAATGACACCTACGCCACTTGTTCTAACTTCTTCAAATAGACTATTCCCAAAGGCACGTAACCCTGATTTGGTAGCGGTATACAGAGCGGAAAATTTTGAACTGCGGATCGCTTCGATAGAGGTGATGTTGATGATGGTTCCTTGTTTCTCTTTTAGCGGACGCAACAGCAAATTGGTGAGGAGAATTGGGGCAGTGAGATTAAGGGTGATCATGTCGATGATGACCATGGGACTCAGCTCTTCATGAGGCTCAAATCGACCGAATCCTGCGGCATTGACGAGCAGAGCTAAATCAGTGATTCCTAATAAGTCAGTTTTAATGGTTTCGAGCGCACGTGTACTACCTAGATCACATGCGATATGATGAAAAGCGGGATGGCTGATTTTTCCATGGCTTCGGCTGATGCCGAAAACACTGTACCCCTCATCCAAAAGCATCAAGGCGATCGCTTTGCCGATTCCTGAACTGCTTCCTGTTACGATTGCCGTTGCCATGTCCTAATCCTTTCCATTGGTATAAATTTCGTTGCCTTGGCTAAAAGAGTCTCTAAAATCATTGCTTCGATAGGTTCAGGATAGGTTGCCATTTCATCTCTTACGGTATAGGGGTAAAAAGCGATGTCGCTTCGACGGAGTTGTTTGAGTGAACGGAGATGATTTTGGCTCATTCTGAAACTCCCAAGGGTGAGCTGTTCGATACTCTTAGGCTCAATCTTATTGAAAATCATCTCGATGAGGTGAGGATAAAGTGTTTCAAATTCATTGGTATAGATGACGGGATCAATGCAAATACGCACTCTCCAACCAAGGTCTTGTACTTCTTTGATGGCTTGTAACCGTTTTTCGAGTGAGGGGGTAGCGTGTTCGTAGTGGTCGATAATCGTTTGCGGTGAAAGGGTCCATGCTAACGTGATACGTTTATTGGGATGGCAGTTTTTGAATACTTTGATATTGGTGCTTTTGGTTCGGATCTCCAGATATAGATTTGGGTGTTGTGCGGCAAATTCGAGCCAGCGAAGAGTTTGTCCTGTTAGTGCTTCGATAGAGAGAGTATCGGTATCATACGAGGTTGCAATCAGTGTCTCTTTCGTGAGACAAGGGAGTAATTGTTCAAACGCATCTTCGAGGTTAACGAATAACACCGTGTTAGCTGAGGGGTAAAGACCCTGCAAATAGCAGTAGTCACAGTCATACAAACACCCCATGACGCTGGAAGCGTAAAAAAACTGCTCAAAACCGAACCCGTCGCTGTATTGGCTCCCCTCGTGCAAAAATTTTCCTTCTTTGTGAGCTAGAATCAGCTTTTTTGAGCTACTTTGTGCTGCGAAACTTTGATTCGTTCTATTGAATATCTCTTTGTAATGATCAATTATAATGATTTGAGATTTTTCGAATTTTTCGATTATTTTAAGAGTCTGCGGATGGCTGAGAACTTTTTTTTCAATGTAGAGATGGGAGAACAGTTTAGGCTGTGAGGGTTGTAATAAATTCTTCAAGTAACATACTCCTTTCACGTTTGGAATTGGGCAATTCATAGGGCAATACAATCGTTCCAGTACGATATTTGAGGCGAAAAAAACAAAGAGCGTCTTCGAGAGAGTTAGCTTGGCTTTTCGTGAAGTGTTGTTTAAAAATTTCTATTTTCTCTCTCTCCTCAGAGGTAAATAAAATGGTTTCGATATGAGCGTTTTGAAGTGCTTGAATGATAAATTCTAAGCTCTTCAAATGGGAGCGGATATGCTCAGTCACTTCCTCTTTGGTGATACAATCAGGGGTGAAATGATCGGAGACAATTTTGAGAAAGGCCATTTGATGAAGTTTAAAAAATTTAGACGCGGCTTTGAAAACGGCAGAACTCTCCATATCGACCGGAAATTTTGAGGGCGAATATTGAGGTGTATCGACACAGATGAGAGAAGTTTCTCGAAGCGTGTGTGGATAGAGAATATCGGGGTAATAACGTTTTTCATGATCAATAATCTGATGAACGAGGAGAGCTTCCTGTATTGCATACTCTGAGGGTGCACCGCAAATACCGATATTGATCACAATATCATTTCTTTGCGGTATCCGCCATCCGAGCATCGCACTGATTGCCATCAGAGGATTTATTTTACCCATGCCAGTAACGAGCAGAAGAATGTTGTTTCCCGCATAGAGGGTATGGGGGAGCGGTGTGATTCGTTTAAGCCGATAATGTTCGATGATTGCTCTAGCTTCAGCATCGAGTGCAGTGATGAGGTATGTCATAAAGAAATTATACCCTATTGCATTTATAGGTTGAAACCGCTATAATTCCACCTCTCCTCTAGACCTGTGCAAGGGTGCGTTTAGACATCGTGTCAGGGTAGGAATACAGCAGCACACCTAGCCGTGTTTTGTGCCGCAGGTATCTGGGGGAGTCCCTTTTATTCCTTTTTTTCTCATATACTCATCAAACCGACGTTAAAAGTTAACTTTAAAGTATAAATTTAATATACAATACTTTATAATCTTCAATTAGATACTAATCTTATGTGTTTTTTAGGTTACAATTCAAAAATTACATGTTTGTATGTGTCATACGTGGTCTAGTTAGGAATTTAAACTTTATTATAATAAGGTATGAAATGATAGCTTAAGCATGAGGATGACGAGAAACATTTACTGTATAACATCAGGTTAGTGATAGAAATTTTCTGGAGAATGATGATGAGAATTGAATTAATGGAACAAATTGAGCATGTCCCGATGCTCCCGGAAACCGTTCAAAAAGTTGAAATGGTTTTTAATAATCCAAATAGTACCATGAATGATATGGCGGATGCGATTAAAGCTGATCCGATTATTACCGCCTATATTTTAAAAACAGCCAATTCTCCATTATACGGCCTTAGTCGCACAGTGACAGATGTGGCACATGCCATTTCATTACTAGGTAAAGAGGCGGTTAGGACGTTTACAATTGCTTCTGCAGCAAATTCGTGTATGGAGATTGATCTTAGCCCTTATGGAATGACAAAAGAGTCTTATTTGGCACGTGCACAGCTCCAAAATGCCCTTGTTAGCCAATGGATTTCAAAAGTAGATCGTTCACTATTAGGACATCTTTCGCTTGCATCATTTTTATTAGAATTGGGTAAAGTAGTGATTAGCCGTTATTTAATTGAAACGAATCAAGGAATATTGCTAACCAGTAATTTGGCGAAAGGTATTTCTATCAAGCAAGCTGAAATAGTAGCTTGTGGTTCTAAGTCGGAAGATGTGACAGCAACACTTTTTTTCCGTTGGAATTTTGATCCTAACTTGGTTCATTTAATCCGTTTCGCAAACGAACCTGAGGATGCATCAGATATTGAAACGCAAGAGATGGCTAAATTTCTTAAAGTAGCGAAAGAAGCAATTACTCTTGATGGGAAAATAACGGAAGCCAGTTTAAAATATGCACATGAGCTGATCGAAGAGTATGGTATGAATCAAAATCTTTTTGACGAAGCGGTTGAAAAAATTCTTACTGCCGCCTAATCCATGCCGTTCATGGTGAGTATATTAAACCATGAGCAATATTTAATCTTCTCTATAGCTTCCGACTTTACATCCGCTTGGGGTATTTGGTGGATTATCTCTCAAGTAACATAAATCTTCATACGTCTGTTTTAATACTTTGCCCTCTCGTAATAATGGTAGCATCTTTTCATCTTTCTCAGTTAGAGAGATTGATTGATTGTAGAGCAATGCTTTTACTTCGGCATCGACAGCTGCAAGTGCCGCTTCTATATGGGTAAGTGAAATCATAAAATATTCTCTTTTTTAGTGATTATACCGATGAACTTCTAAAACAATGATGGTTGCAGTGCTTTTAATCTAAAACTTTTACGATGAATTTCACAATATCCATAGAGTCGGATTGCTTCGATATGAGATGCACTACCGTATCCTTTGTGTCCTTCAAATCCGTATTGAGGATAGAGAGCAGCGAGTTCTACCATTTCCCGATCCCGTGTCACTTTCGCTAATATCGAAGCGGCACTTACTTCCGGAATGGTCGCGTCAGCTTTTACCATGGTTCGCAGACCACTCACACCAAATTTAGAATTGCCATCATACAGATAATCCGCTTCCCCTAATGCATTCATGATCTCACGTAACCCTGCCGCCAAACAAGCCGATAGTCCGAGCTCATCGATTTGTGCTGAAGTGAACCGTGCAATATGGTATGTAGTATTTTCACGGATGATATCAAAGAGAGATTCCCGTTTTTTTTCGGAGAGCTTTTTAGAGTCATTTAACCCCTCAATCGGTTTGTTTAAAATAACACCTGCAATGGTAAGTGGCCCTGCCAACGGTCCACGGCCTGCTTCATCGATTCCGCAAAGTTGCATAATAACTCCGATATGCGTGTCAATTTTAAAATTTTATCTTTGAATTCGCTATTATAACGGAAGAGATAGAATGAAAAGGATTAATTTGCTGGAAGAAAAAGATGTAATACTGCAAAGAGCACAACATTGGTTTAGAGAGACTGTTGCGGTGAATCATGAAAAAAACACGCTTAAGCTTAAAAATCCGAAAAAACTTCAGATCAATCCGTTTTTGTTACCCTATTTGGCTAATTTTTTAGAAGGGGAAGCAACGCCAATCAGTATTGCAAAAGCATTGGTCTATCCAAGAGCTTTGGGTACTTCGATCACTACCTCATTCGGTGCAAATATTCAAAGCTTTGCTTCGAGTGTTTTATCGTCATATGGAAGTTTGATCCCAGGAATAGACATAGAATTTATAGATAAGGTTGATGGCTTAAAAAGATATTGTCAGCTTAAAGCAGGACCAAATACGATCAATAAAGATGATGTAAAAACTATAGCTGATCATTTTAAAGATGCAATTAATTTAGCAAAAACAAATAAATTAAAAGTCTCTTTTGAAAATTTTTCTGTTGGAGTTATTTACGGAGAAGCACAAGATTTAAGTAGTCATTATTTACGAATAACGAGTCAGTTCCATCATCCTGTATTGATTGGCGAAGAATTTTGGTATCGCTTAACGGGTGATAAATTTTTTTATTTTGATTTGATAGATTGTATTGGGCGTGTTGCTATTGAGGCCGATTTTAAAACTAAACTGGATGATGTGATCAAAGAATTGGCTCAGTCAAATGAGATACAATCGATAGTACAAAAATTACATTCGTAACATATCATTTTGTCATAAAAATCAGCTTCACTAATTTTTTATTATAAAGTAACCATGTATAATGTTTAGTAAGGTTGGTATTATGAACGCACAAGAAAAAGAGTATTACGCTATTGCTGAAGTAGCTGATATTTTATCGGTTTCGAAAGAGACATTACGGCGTTGGGATGAAAAAGGAAAACTCACTCCTATTCGTCATCCTATCAATAATTATCGTGTGTATCATCGAAAACAATTGTTTGAGTTTGAAGAAGCACAATTGATGTTTAAATCATTGTGGGATGAAGAGTTAGAGACAAAGCCATTTAGAGCATTTCGTTCCATAGAACTTTTTGCAGGGGCAGGGGGGCTTGCACTCGGATTGGAAAAAGCGGGGTTTGAAGCGCAATTATTAAATGAAATTGATAAATATGCTTGTGAGACATTGAAAAAAAATCGCCCTCATTGGAATGTTGTGCACGGGGATATTAAAAATATCGATTTTACTCCCTATAAAGATCAAATTGACTTTCTCTCCGGTGGATTCCCGTGTCAAGCATTCTCATATGCTGGGCAGAAATTAGGTTTTGAAGATGCACGAGGGACACTTTTTTATGAATTTGCTCGTGCTGTAAAAGAGTCTCAACCGAAAGTTTTTTTAGCGGAAAATGTACGCGGTTTATTGAGTCACGATGAAGGGCGCACATTAGCAACGATCAAATCAATCATTTCGGAAATCGGGTATGAATTAATCGTCGAACCTAATGTCCTTAAAGCAATGTTTTATCAAGTACCGCAAAAGAGAGAGCGACTTTTCTTTGTAGGTGTTCGAAAAGATATTTTTGAAAAAATATCGAGCACTGATTTTCAATGGCCATCGCCGTATAAACGAATATTTACGCTAAAAGATGCGTTTAAAAAAGGGGAACTTTATGAGTGTGATGTTCCTGAATCGCATGGACAAGAATATCCTAAGCGCAAAAAAGAGATTCTTGATATGGTTCCACAGGGGGGATATTGGAGAAACTTACCCGAAGATATTCAACGTGAATATATGATGAAGAGTTATTTTTTAGGTGGGGGAAAGACGGGAATGGCTCGTCGCCTCTCCTATGATGAACCAAGCTTGACCTTGACATGTGCTCCAGCACAAAAACAGACAGAACGGTGTCATCCTGAGGAGACCCGCCCTCTGAGGGTAAGAGAATATGCACGTATCCAAACTTTTCCCGATAAATGGACTTTTGTAGGTTCAATGACAAATCAGTATAAACAAATCGGAAATGCAGTTCCTGTGAACTTAGGATACGCAATGGGTCGGAGTTTGGTGAGATTATTGAATAAGATTGAAAAAATAAATTACTAATTAATCATCTCCTAATGCCCATCTCTCAAACGGGATCATTTCAATGCGTGAGATCGGATGTGAGAGGATGCTTTCCAAATTCATCGTTACCGCTATAACCTCACGTACACGGTTTGAGACGATAAATCCTTCCAAAGCTTCTACTTTTTTAAAGAGGGCGTGTTCATTGGCAAACGGTGAAGCGATGATGATTTGCCCCCGTTGTGGTAAATAAAAATCGATCCCCTCATCATAATAGCATTCGATTTGGTGTTTATCGAGCTCTGAAAAAACAAGATTTTCAAACAGTCGTCCGAAGTGTTTTTGGACAACCAGTGCGTGTTTGATCGCAATGTCGCATAGGTAGAGTTTTTTAACGGCGTTGGGGTGGTTGTATTTGGAAAGGCTTTTGAGATAGCCCCGTTCAAACATCGATTGCAGGTGGAGATAGAGTTTGTCTTTGGAAATTTTTCGCTCTGACTTTAGCCGCTCATAAAGGTTAAACGCAGAGACCTTTTGGGTCACCATCTTGGAGGCTTGGGCTAGGATCGAAAACTCGATAGGCTCCAATCCTCTTTGAAGAACGCTTTGGAGATAGAGAACTCTCTCTTCGCTGGGGATGCGGTGCATTGCTGGAAAGCCGCCGAGCTGAAAAAAATGGTTCAATGCCGTAGAGTCATATTTGCTTTCAAAGGCTAAAAACTCTTCGTAGTCGAGCAATGCGAGATGGATTTGACGGTAAGGAAGTTCTAGTCGGCTTTCCGATGAGAGGATTATTTGATCGATCTCAAAGAGCTTAATGGCTTCATTGTAGTTATCCAATGCCAAAATAGAGATCTTATTTTCTTTGCAAAAAAGTTCCATAGAATCGTTTAACTCATTAATATCGAGTCGCAAATCCCTGCAATCGATATAAAGATAGGTTGATTTTTTATGAGAAAGGAGATAATTTTTAATAAGTGCGGTTTTTCCTGACTGGGTAATTCCATAAATCAGGGTACTTTCTTCATCGATAAATTGTTTGCGTTCTATAAATCCGACATTATGTAAATCGTATCGATAGTATTCATCTAATAAAGCTTTCATACCTGAAATCATAGCGTAAAAAATATAGCTTCCTTCTTATAAGGAAGTAAATTTAGCACATAGTGCAATTTTTACCCCTAAAATCCTTGACCCGAAGGGGATATGTCAGTATAATTTCGCCGCCTTATATAGTCAGACAAGATCTGACGAGTTCTTTTATCTAAGGAAAACATTATGGAAAAAATTCGTTTGAAACTTAGAGCATACGATCATCGTGTACTTGATCGTTCAGTTGCCTCTATTGTTGAAGCTGTAAAGCGAACGGGTGCGGAAATCCGCGGACCGATCCCTTTGCCAACCAAGATTCGTAAATATACGGTTCTTAAATCTCCGCACGTCAATAAAGACTCACGTGAGCAATTTGAGATTCGTATGCACGCACGTTTGATCGACATCGTGTCGGCTACGCCAGATACAGTTGATTCGTTGATGAAGCTTGACTTGGCTCCGGAAGTGGACGTAGAAGTTCGCTCTATGGACAAGTAAGGAGTAGGGTGTGGAATACATTGTAGAAAAAATCGGTATGAGCCGAACAATCGGTGCTACGAGCAAAGTAGTAACTCTTTTAAAAGTAAAAGAGATGAAAGTTTGTGAAGTAAGTAATGGCGTTGCACTTGTTGCATACAGCCAAGGTAAATCGATGAACAAACCGGTTGAAGGTCAACAAAAGAAATATAATCTTTCTGCTGAATTCAACAAATTCGCGACATTGGAAGTTGCAAACACCGAAGCTGGTGATTTGGATATGACTCCTTTGGCGGATGCGAAAAAGGTTAAAGCATCTTTCAACACAAAAGGTCGCGGTTTTACCGGTGTTATGAAACGCTGGAATTTTGCCGGCGGACCTGGCGCACACGGTCACCGTTTTCACCGTACTGGTGGATCTATCGGTAACCGCGAATGGCCTGGTAAAGTCCAAAAAGGGCGTAAAATGTCAGGTCAATACGGTAACGAGCAAGTTACTGTTAAAAATGAAGTAATGTCATACGACGCAGAAAATGGTGTATTAGTAGTTGTGGGTTCAATCCCAGGCGCTAACGGTGCACTAGGTCGAGTAAAGGTTGTTAAATAATGAGCGCGATTGTACTGAACGAAAAATTCGAAAAAGCCTCTGAATTGGCATTGCCTGAGAGCTTCAGCGGTATCAATACCCACAACCTCTATTTGTACGTTAAATCGTACCAAGCGAGCCTCCGTGCAGATACTGCATCGGCTAAAACTCGCTCGACAATTAACGGTGGTGGTAAAAAACCATGGGCTCAAAAAGGTAAAGGTGGCGCACGTGCCGGTTCACGTCGTTCACCGATCTTCGTTGGCGGTGCGGTTGCACACGGGCCAAACACAGGTCGTAACTACGATCAAAAGATCAATAAAAAGCAAAAGAAACTAGCGCTTAAATGTGCGTTGGATGCTTTGGCAACAGCTGGAAAATTGTTCATCGTTGATTCGATTGAAGTTCCGACTGGTAAAACAAAAGACGCATTGGCGTTGTTCAATGCATTGAATGTTCGTGATGCGTTGTTGGTGAAAAAGATTCTCGATGAGAATACCTATCTTGCATTCCGTAACATTGCTTCTACCTATGTGGTAGAAGAGAATGAACTCAACGCCTTTTTGGCTGCGACATACCGTTCGGTGGTTATCGAAAAAGCGGTATGGGAAAATCTGACTAAAGAGAGCTAAGATGGCAGATATTACTGATATCAAATCAATCCTGTATACAGAGAAGACCCTTGGTCTTCAAGAAGAGGGTGTAATCGTTGTTCAAACGTCTCCACGTATGACAAAGAACGCTCTTAAAGAGGTGTTTAGAGAGTATTTCGGAATCGTTCCGGCTCGCGTTAACTCACTAAACCAAGACGGAAAAGTAAAACGTTTCCGTGGTCTTGCTGGTAAACAAAACGACTTTAAAAAGTTCTATGTGAAATTGCCAGAAGGCGCACAAATCGATAGTTTGGCGGTGTAATATGGCGATCAAAACGTATAAACCAACCACTCCGAGCCGACGTTTCTATACCAACGTTGATAACTCGGACATCACGGCAAAAGCGTCTGTAAGGTCTTTGTTGATTAAACTTCCTGCAGCTGCTGGACGTAACAACAACGGTCGTATTACATCACGTCATAAAGAAGCGGGAGCTAAAAAGCTTTACCGCATTATCGATTTCAAACGTAACAAATTCGGTGTAAACGGAACTGTTGCAGCAATCGAATACGATCCGTACCGTAACTGTCGTATCGCTCTTATCAACTACGTAGATGGTGACAAACGTTACATCCTCCAACCTAAAGGTTTGGTAGTCGGTGATGTTGTCTCTGCAGCTGAGAGCGGTTTGGACATTAAAGTCGGAAATGCGATGAAATTGATGAACATCCCTGTGGGGACAACGGTTCACAATATCGAGCTTAAACCGGGTAAAGGTGGACAAATCGTCCGTTCAGCCGGAACATCAGCACAAATTATGGGTCGTGAGGGGAAATATGTTTCTCTTCGTCTTCCATCAAGTGAAATGCGTTATGTTTTGGGTGAATGTATGGCGACTGTCGGTGTAGTTGGTAACGAAGAGTACATCAACATCGTTCTTGGTAAAGCAGGTCGTACACGTCATATGGGTATCCGTCCTCAAACACGTGGTTCTGCGATGAACCCTATCGATCACCCGCATGGTGGTGGTGAAGGTAAAACGAATTCAGGACGTCACCCGGTTACTCCATGGGGTAAACCGACTAAAGGTGCTAAAACACGTAAGAAGAAAGCAAGTGATAAATTGATTATTACTCGCCGTAAATCAAATCCGAAGAGGTAGATAATGGCTAGATCAGTAAAAAAAGGACCATTTGTTGATGGACACCTTATGAAAAAAGTGATTGCTGCCAAAGAGACGAAAAGCAACAAACCTATCAAAACTTGGTCACGCCGTAGTGTGATCTTGCCAGATATGATCGGTTTAACGTTTACCGTCCATAATGGCCGTCAGTTTGTACCGGTTTTCGTAACGGAAAACCACGTTGGTTACAAACTTGGTGAATTTTCACCAACACGTACATTTAAGGGCCATAAAGGTTCTGTACAAAAGAAAATCGGGAAATAAGGAAGAGATATGGCAAGAGCACTATTAAAATTCGTTCGCGTATCTCCGACTAAATCTCGTTTGATCGCTCGCGAAGTTCAAGGAATGAATGCAGAGCAAGCAATGGCTGCGTTGGAGTTTACTCCTAACAAAGCAGCAAAAATCATCGCTAAAGTGGTTGCGTCAGCTGTAGCAAACAGCGGTATCGATGCGCAAGATTGTATTGTTAAATCATGCCGCGTTGATAACGGTCCGGTACTTAAACGTTTCACTCAACGTGCACGTGGTACCGCTTCTGGTATCCGTAAACCGACAGCACACATTTTGGTAGAAGTAGAGGGTAAATAATTATGGGTCATAAAGTTAATCCTATCGGACTTCGTCTCGGTATTAACCGCAACTGGGAATCTCGTTGGTTTCCTAACTTTAAAACAGCTGCGGTATATCTTGGTGAAGACCACAAAATCCGTACTTTTTTGAAAAAAGAACTTTACTATGCAGGTGTTAGTAATATCGTAATCGAGCGTACCGCTAAGCGTCTACGTGTAACGATTATCGCTGCTCGTCCTGGTATCATCATTGGTAAAAAAGGTTCAGATATTGAGAAAATTAAAGATTCTCTTAATAAATTGATCGGTAAGCCGGTTGCAATCAACATCAAAGAAGAGAAAAAAGCACAAGCTTCAGCTCAATTGGTAGCTGAAAATGTTGCAACTCAACTTGAGAAACGTGTAGCGT
>NZ_JBAQPS010000132.1:0-2448 GCF_049305995.1 Sulfuricurvum sp. | reverse complement strand
GCAACAGTGTTGGCACTCTTGGGATTTGGAGTACTCTTTATCGTAGGGGTAAAATGGAAAATATGGATTGGATTAGGGGTTGCTTTTATTATTTCGCTCCCCCTGATTTACACCCAGCTGCATGGTTACCAAAAACAGCGACTTCATGATTTTGTGGGAGAAAAGCCGAGTTATCAGGTTGAGCAGTCGATTATTGCAATAGGTTCTGGGGGATTCATGGGCAAGGCGAAAGATGATGCTACACAAGCACAGATGAAATTTCTCCCTATCGCATCTAGTGACTTTATTTTTGCGTATGTAGTAGAACGGTTCGGTTTTTTCGGCGCATTTTTACTTATTTCACTTTATGCAGTATTGATTGTTCATTTACTAATGATCGCAGGGTGGTCCGAGGATTATTATATCAAGGTGGTAGCAGGAGGACTCTCTTTATTTTTCTTTATCTATATGAGTGTTAATATCGCGATGACGATAGGTTTTGCTCCTGTAGTTGGTGTTCCTCTCCCAATGTTTAGTTATGGAGGGAGTAGTTTTGTGAATTTTATGGTAATGTTTGCCATTTTACAAAACCTGCTAGCGTATCGTTTTCGATATCTTTATAACGATACGGGTAAAAAAAGCTTTTTATAATAATAGAGTGCTTATAATACCGCTCCACAAAAACGGGTCAATAGTTCAGTGGTTAGAGCCCCCCGCTCATAACGGGGTTGTCCCAGGTTCAAGTCCTGGTTGACCCACCACCTCCATCCAAATCACCCTTTTCCAATCTCTTTTTTCTCAATTCAAATAATCTAAAGCGTGTTATAATTTTCCCGATACATTAAACAAGGGGACGTTATGACGATACGAGTAAACGACCTTTATGCCGAAGAAGCGTTAAAGCTCCTTAGCACGATGAGGTGAAACGCCGCATCGAAGAGTACAAAAGCGGCAATATGGAAACTACACCGTGGGATGAGGGTTGGGAAGAGATAGAAGATTTTTTAAATGGATTAGATGAACGTGCGAGTTAAACGTAGTAAACGTTTCAACCAAGAATATAACATTTTTTAGGATGGCGTAAAAGTTCCTCTATCAGAAAAATAGATCATGCAAGAAGTCTAATACATTTTTATTTGTTTTACGATAAAATAAGCGATAAGTTTAGCGATAAAGTTTAATAGATATTTTAATATCTATTAAACTTTATTTATTGATTTAATATATGATATATTATACTTTAAGTGAGATATAATGCTACGGCTATATACTGAACAAGAGATGCTGTCTCGTCTGGCAGAGATGTTTGAAAAAGAACGTATTAACCAAAATATCACCCAGCAAGAGCTTTCATCTCGTGCAGGGATTCCACTCCCTACCTACCGTGCATTTCTAAAAAATGGTACATTGTCTGCTAAAAATATGTTCAAATTACTCTTTGTTTTACAATTGGATGAAAAGGGCGAGAATCTCGTTAAAGAACGTGCATTAAAAACATTGGAAGAAATCCGTGTGAATGCTTCTCAACAAGATCGTAAAAGGGTTCGTAAATGACAGAGATTACTGCAAAACTGTATGGTCATACAGTGGGGACATTGCTGTATGATGGACGGACGGTCTATTTTGAATATGATCCGATATTTCAAAAGATGGGACTAGAAATTTCACCTCACAAACTTGCAATCAATAGTTTAAAAGGTGCATATACTAACACAGATACTACTTATTTCCAAGGTATTCCCGGTGTTTTTCATGATAGTCTGCCGGATAAATTTGGGATGAGGGTAATCGATCGCTATTACGAGGAAAAAGGGAAAAGCATAGCAGATGTAAATCTCTTGATGCGATTATCCTATATCGGTTCACGCGGAATGGGGGCATTGGAGTATGAACCGAGCGATCAGCCACAATTTGCTGCTCTAAAAGCCGAAATTATGGATTTACGTCAGATGTATTTGGACTCTCAAGTTATCATCAAAGGTGAACAATCCGATGCACTTCATCACATCGCAGCCTTTATGGAAAATGCTGCGTCACCCGGAGGTGCACAGCCAAAAGCTTCTATCGGATGGAACCGTGAAACGAAAGAGATTATAAGTGGAGCACAGTTGGGTGTGCCGGAGGGGTTTGAGCACTGGTTGGTAAAGTTTAGCAAATCGGATCAGTTGGGACGTGCGCTCGATTTTACCAAACTCGAATACCTCTATATGCAGATGGCGGAAGAGGTGGGGATCAGTGTTCCTCAAACGCAGATGCTCTATGATGGAAATGACTGGCACTACGCCATCAAACGATTTGATCGTGTTGATGGTCGCAAGATCCATATGCACACGTTAGCCGGCTTGACCCATATTGATTTTAATGAACCAGGACATTATTCCTATGAGCAGTTTTGGAGAATTACAAAAGCATTGACTCGGGATAACTCGGTAAATCTTGAGATATTTAAGCGGGCTGTTTTTAATGTGA